>CAJOMD010000065.1 GCA_905235555.1 uncultured Eubacterium sp. | reverse complement strand
GTTCGGTATTTATCCTTTTTACTCAAGTTATCTCTTTACTACACAATCCAACTAACACCTACTATTATCAACCATAGTCTCTACTCACTCCTCTCTTATCCATATGCTTCTATCTCAACTCTCTACCACATCCACCTAGATTCATTATCCTTCTATTCTCTCTTTTTTATTCATTTTTCTATATCCTCTCTAGACCCCAGTCACTACTGCTATAGTGACACTATTCGAAACTCTTTAGAACTCTATTAGGAACCACTTAAAAGGAACTCTAAAGCATAAAAGAACAAAAACTACAAACTAGGTTCAACATCGAAACAAAAGGACTCGTTATATTAACTCAATTGAACAATTCATATAAACTCAAAACAAACAATATTCAAGACTGAATATGGGTAGGTCCTAATTCTAAGACCTTAATAGATGGCAAATGCCTATATCGTTTGCATAAAAACTAAAAGTTATGAAATTGTAAAAACTAAAAGTCAGGGGTAAAAAACTTAAAACTAATAATAAAAATGTAATATTGTAACATTTTGGTCATAACACTATCAGTTGAAGTGGACACTTCTTTGCTTTGTATCATCAGAGACAGTTCCTTACACTTATAAAATCAGTGAATGCTTTCACCTTCTGAATCATAAATATCTTTCTTGACCTATTATCCAAGACTAAAAACTCAATATAAGTTTGATTTATATCCATCTCAATAGTCCTGGTATTGATTATTAACTTTATCAAGAGACTCCAATCTACTCATGCTTAGGGTTTTTGGGAAAAGGAAAAGGGATTCGGATAGTATGAGGGATAATGTGCTGAGCTTGCAGCTGCCGAAAAATTGATCGGATTAAAAGTAGGTAGTTCACTTAGAGGTGGAATGGTCATCAGCTTTTTAAATTCTTTAGGAAATTCGGGACTGAATGAAGACCTTGTATATCCTCTAGATGGGAAAGCATCGGGATTAGGACCCATCGTTCTTGAGCGAGGTTGAGTAGCACTAGACAATCTCTCAGCCATTTCGCCGGAAGAATAATTGTAAGGGTCGCGGAAAACTGGACTATCAGGCGGAGTGGGAAGAAAGCTTTCAGGACTGTACCCTACATGTCGGCGCTTCTGTGGTCTGCGTAAGAGTCTACGTGTTCTGTATCTATCAGAGTAGTCTGGTTCCGTTTCTTCTTCATCGTATTCTGGGAAATATCGCTTACTCTTTTCTTTGAACTTTAAATCTAAATCATTATAGGAAGCACTTTCTTCAGAATCATTTTGTGAAATATGCATACCTTTTTGAGATGATGATTCTTTTTCTTCATTGGAATCTTGGTTTTCGACTTTAGTTTTTGAGGTTCGTTCTATCTTTTTAGTATGTTCAGATTTATTAAAGGAAGGTGATTTCGGAGATTTTTTAGGGCCTTTTTTAAAGAAAGTATGTAGAGGTGGAAAAATTGGATGACGATTCAAGAAAGGTCCTAGGAGGCTATTCCGAGTAGGTGACTTCAATGACTTCGGATTTACAGCAGAACGTGACGCGGATTTCGGTTTCTGAGACGTAGATACTGATTTACCAGCACGTGCTGGTTTAGTGGTCGTTTGATTATTGTTTTTTTGTGTTGCTCTCGCTTTACCATTCACTGGTTGTTTTTCTTTTTTAGTACCATAAATTTGATTCTCTGTCTCATTTGCAAGTGATTGTGCTAGATCCATCTCGCCGGCTAAATTCTCAAAATTTTCATTTAGTATTTTTGCTTCTTTGAGACATTTAATCAATCGGTCCATTGTTTGGTTCAACAGATCGAATCGCTTCCGTAAAGTTTCAATTTGTATCCATAAATTTTTGAATTTTAGATCCCATTGTGATCTTGCTTGTGCACCCCTTGGGGCAGGAGCTGCTCGATTATTTTCCAGGGGATTTCCATAATACACCATACCTTCAACACCATTTAACACGATATCTGCAAATTCCCTTTTTATTTTTCTTTCAGGTTCATTTGGTGGATTTTCTACTATATTCTCATTTTCTCTGTTATCTGCTTCTTGCGCCGGTGGCTCTGGTGCTGCAGGTGCAGCTTCGTTAGTGTTATTCTCTTGTTCATCTGGTGCAGCTTCTGCCTTTGGTGGATTGGGAGGATTCTCTTCACCAGGTTGTGTATCTTCATTACATCATTCCTCGGAGCGGTAACTTTTTTCCCCTTACGTTTTTTGCCTTTTTTAGCATTGCCTCCTCCAGGTTGTGGTTTCGGTTCATCATCGTCAGCATGGTTTTTTATTGCTAAACTTTCACCCACATCTTGGAGTTTATCTTGTAAATACTCGGTACTTATAACCTTTTGAATTATGTTTACCGTACTAGGGATGTTTTCTTCTGCGTTTGAAGTCTCAGGTATGTTATTAATAGTTTCATTTTGTTCTTCAAAGGTTTTTGGTACTGCTGGGCTTTCTTCTGCAATAGTAGTTGTTGGAGTATCTTCTACTGTATTTGGAGGCATGGTGACACTTTCATCCATTATAGCTTCAGTCTTGACGATTTCCATGCTGTCTGTGTTTGGTATCTTTTCTTCTTCTTTGGTATCTTCTTCAATAACGTTGGAAGTAATAGTTTTCTTTGGCATAGAAAGAGTCTTAGTGTTCTTTCTACTCATTTTCTTCACCAGTGTCTGTGTCGACGTAATATCATTGTCTATTATTAGGGTGTCTATTGTATCATCTGTGTCAAGCTCTGAGTCAGTATCTGGATGCTTAGTTACTGTAACTTCCTTTTCTATTACAATGCTGTTCTCTTTTTTCTCCTTCTTGGCTCGTTTGCTATTCATGCAACAAACATAGATTATTACAAGGCAGCTGATAACAAATATAGCTGCTGACAAGATAACCAGAATAGTAGAATAGTTTGAATTGGAAGAGGAACTGGCAGACTGACTCATATGCGAACTGGAAGAAGAACTTGCTGTATCCACCTTATAAACATCTTTCAGATAATACGTTTTATTAGTAGAGGTATCTTCAGCAACTGCATTGTTATCTTCTTCTTTCGTATTCCATACATATCCATAGATACTCTCAGCAATACTAACTATTTCCTCGTAAGAATCAGTTCTGATATAGATATTACTTCCTTTTTCAGCAGAACAGTTCTCAAAGAAAGTTTCTTTCGCTTCTATTTGTCTAGCATACGGTAGTGTTATGTACATTGCTCCTCCATATGCTTGAGATGATATGTTGTAGAAGTAGAGATT
>CAJOMD010000064.1 GCA_905235555.1 uncultured Eubacterium sp. | reverse complement strand
ATGGAATAATTAATTCTTTTGTTAATAGATAGTTCATGGAATAATTAAGTCGCGAGATTTATTGAAATAGACATTCTTTGAAGAGGCAGATTTATTAATAACTGTTAGGAATTTTTAAGAATATGATAATAGATATTCACACACATATTTTTCCAGACAAAATTGCATATCAGACTTTACGCCAGATGGAGAAAAGCATTTATGAATGTCAGGGTATAAAGGTGGAGGCTGAGGCCACGGCATTACTTTCGGATTTATCGAAAACCACCATTGAGGCAGGAATTGATAAGGCTATCATTTGCCCAGTGGCTACTAACATCACACAGCCAGAAAAGCTTAATGCTTTGGCGAGCAAAATTAATGAGACTACTGACGAAAGTCATTTGTTTAGCTTTGGCGCGGTTCATCCGGATAATGAAAATTATAAAGAGATTATCGACGATGTGGTGGCAAGGGATTTGAAGGGAATCAAACTTCACCCAGATTACCAGGACACGTTGTTCTCAGATATTAAGTATCAGAGAATAGTGGATTACGCAGCTGAAAAAGATTTGGTTATAGTGATTCACGCCGGCGAAGACATCGGAATACCGGAAGAGATTCACTGTACACCTGATATGATTCTTGATATGCATAAGTCTATGCAGCCTGAGAAACTGGTGCTTGCTCATATGGGCGGCTGGCGCATGTGGGATGAAGTGGAAGAAAAACTAGTTGGACTTCCATACTATCTAGACAGTGCGATTTGTTTGAATCGAAATGTAAAGATTCATATGGAAAATGACCAGTTTGTAAGAATGGTCAGAAACCACGGGGCGGACAAAGTGCTCTTTGGCACGGATTCACCTTGGTATAATCAGGCTAGGGCTATTGAAGATATTAAAAGTACTGGTTTGAATGAAGATGAACTAAAATTGGTGCTAGGAGAGAATGCTAATAGTTTAATCTTTGGGTAATATTAGAGTAGAGGACGGATGAAACGTCAAAAATACCAAAACATCCGCCCATACAATTCAAGTTTCAAAGAGTGGTGGACGGATGAAATGATAAAAAGTCCAATACATCCGCCCAGTATGAAAAGAAAGGAAAACAAAATGCCAATTACAGAAATACTAGAGAGAAATCACAAAGAGGCTAGGGACGAGGTAGCTTTAGTTGAAATTAATCCAGACATGGAAGCTCACAAGCACGTGAACTGGATGGAGTACGAGCTTATCCAACCAGCGGAGACTAGTTACTATAGAAGAGAGATGACATGGAAGGACTTCGACCACAGAGCAAACCGCGTGGCAAACTTCCTTATCAGTCAGGGAGTGAAGAAGGGCGATAAAGTTGCTATCCTTATGATGAATTGCCTAGACTGGCTTCCTATTTACTTTGGTATTTTAAAGTCTGGAGCGCTAGCCGTTCCTATGAACTTTAGATTTGACGCGGACGAGATTGACTACTGTCTAAAACTTGCAGAGACAGATGTGCTAATCTTTGGACCAGAGTTTGTGGATCGTCTTGAGAAGATTAAAGATGATATAAAAGATGTGAAATTATATTATGTGGGTGGAGGATGTCCTGATTTTGCTGAGGACTTTGACAGCCAGATTCATGGACAGTCTTATAAGAAGCCTGACGTGGAACTTACTGATGATGATTATGCAGCTATTTATTTTTCATCAGGAACTACAGGTTTTCCAAAAGCCATTTTGCACAAGCATAGAAGTCTCACACATTCGGCAATCTGTGAGCAGAAGCATCACGGACAAACCAAGGATGATGTGTTCCTATGCATTCCACCTCTATATCATACGGGTGCCAAGATGCATTGGTTCGGAAGTTTAATTAGTTGTTCAAAGGCGGTGTTACTTCGTGGTGTTACTCCAAAGACTGTAATGGAAGCTGTTTCTAATGAAGAGTGTACAATCGTTTGGCTTCTAGTTCCTTGGGCACAAGACATTTTGCTTGCGATAGAAAAGGGCGACATTAAGTTGGATGATTACAAACTTGACCAGTGGCGTTTGATGCACATTGGAGCGCAGCCAGTGCCACAAAGTTTGATTAAAAATTGGAAGAAATATTTCCCTAACCACGATTACGATACAAACTACGGTTTGAGCGAGTCCATTGGACCAGGTTGTGTGCATTTGGGAATTGAAAATATTGAAAAGGTGGGCGCAATCGGTATTGCCGGCTACGGCTGGGAGGCAAAGATTGTGGACACTGAGGGCAATGAAGTTCCTAACGAGACTGTGGGAGAACTCATCGTCAAAGGACCTGGCGTAATGGAGTGCTACTTCAATGACCCAGAAGCAACAGCTGAGAGCTTGAAAAATGGCTGGCTATACACAGGTGACATGGCAGAGAAGGATAAGGACGGATTTATCTATCTAGTTGATAGAAAGAAAGACGTTATCATTTCTGGTGGTGAGAACCTATACCCAGTACAGATTGAAAACTTCTTAAGTAAACATCCAAAGATTAAGGATGTAGCTGTTATAGGTTTAGCTGATGCTCGTTTGGGTGAGATAGCAGCAGCAGTTATAGAACTAAAGCCAGGTGAGGAATGCAGCGAAGAAGAAATAAATGAATTTTGTTTGGATCTTCCAAGATATAAGAGACCACGTAAGGTTATCTTTGCCGATGTACCGAGAAATGCAACCGGTAAAATTGAAAAGCCAAAGATGCGCAAGATGTACAACAGCGAGAATTTGGTAGA
>CAJOMD010000063.1 GCA_905235555.1 uncultured Eubacterium sp. | reverse complement strand
TCCATACAAATTCCTTTATGATGGCGCAAAGGTAAACATTTTCTGACAACCACACAAGGATTTTATCAAAAATCAGTCGTTTAAACTAACATAGCCTTTAATAATGATCCATGATTAATTTCTGGATGTTCCCAAACACCAGTAATCTTCCATATCTCATAATATAGAATCCATTCATGTGTCCATGGAATGATGTGGCTGTAAAGACTGCTCCTTCCGTATTTCCAAGGTTGTTCCTTAGGGTAATAAAGACAGAGACTATTGTCTTTATATACATGTGGAGGATTCGATACCAAGTTGGGTGAAAGTATCCATACTTTAGGAGGGCTACATCCATCATAAACTACTTTATAAGAATAATCAACTCCCGTCTGATTATAATGCCCAAAGACTATTAGTAATCGTTTGCCCTTCTCTGCTTTGAACTTACAGTCAAGGAAGTCATAATTAGCCTCTAACATTGTCTTCTCATGAACAAGAAGATAGTAGTTGGATGGACTCTTATGTGTTGGGCGCAGATATGTCTTCTTGACCATAATTTGAGTGGGCTATGTTTTTAACTCCTTCGGTAGCATGAATGATACCACTCCTTGCTGTAGCGGCAATTCCTGCTGTTATCTGTCGTCCAATCACGCGGAGATTTTCAAGACGCTTTATTGTTTCGTCGTCTTCGTCTTCTGCCAAAGGAAATCTTTCACCTAGGTGTTTACGCCATAGTTTACTGGCTTTAAGTTTGTTCTGTTCTTCGATAGCCTTATCAGCATCTTCTATAAATTTATCAAGTTCGTTTAGGAACTTTTGCTTACGGTCGGCATTGTAATTTTCAAAAAGATTATCATAAGGCGTGGCTGGGACAATGCAGATAAAACAGGTGTTTAGTGCTGTTTTTATCGCTTTTAAAGTGTCACGAAGCGCGATGTCATCGCGTCCTTCATGCTTTTTCTGGTTATTGCTTGCCAGAATGGTCATAGCAAGGCCTGGAGGCATGAAACCTCTAACGGTGTCTGTCCATGATTTGAGATAGGACACCAAACGGACTAATGCGTCATTGTCTTTCTTTTTTCCTTGAAACCAAACCACTACCTCCCGAGGGTCGCTCAACTCGTAACCTTTGTCACGAACGGCTAACTCAGGGTGTTCATTGTTGCTGTCAGTGTCCTTTCGATATACAGGCAGGTCAATGTGGTATCCTGCTGTATATTGAACACGGATACATTTATTTTTATGTATAGGAGTGGCATCCGTGGTTCCTTCCACAGCTTCCTTCACCCAGCCTTGTAAGGTTTTGGCTGCCACATTTGGCTTAGGGATGAAGTAACAACCATCGTCTAAATCGCACTCGTCTTCCTTTGTACGAATTGTAGTTCCCATCTTGTAGGAGCCTTGAATGTAAAACGAAGGCTTATACTCTGGATGATTCGCTTTAAAATGATTCTTTATCTTTTGACGAAGATTGTTGTGTGAAGTAATCATCTTTTGACGCTTTGTGTCAGTGATCTGGAGTTCACCGAAAAACTCTTGAAAATTTGAGTCTAAGTTTGCCATACGCATTTATTTAATTATGTTATGTTTATACGGTTCTATTTTATTCTGAAAATAAAAGGTTTTATGAGGTCAACATTCTGCTTGAATAAGTTTTGGCCAATGTTTGCTAATAGGTCGAGTGAATATTTGTCCGTTGCATCCATTGGGATATTTTCCTCTAACTTCTCTTGTATCCTATGATAAACAAAACGTCCTTTTTGGTCGTGTCCTGCACCATTGCACATTAATTTCATTGTGTTGTCAATATAGATAGACTGGCCAGATGACATGACTTCGTAGATACGAATGCTTTTTTGCCTGTTTGGGCACAACCAATAACGTACGCCTCTCTTTTTCCCGGTTATACGGTCTTTAAGATTGAATGTGCCAGTCCCCAGTGACAGTATTTCGATGTCTTCCAATGGAATGCCAATGCAGTATACAGCTTCCGTAAGCCCAAGCAATGTCGGATTGTTTGCTAGCACACCACCATCAACATTATTAATGTAGTCACTTCGATTAGTGGAATTCATGTCATTGAAATTGAAACTATGTGGCGTGAAATAAACTGGTGCTGCTGCCGTTGCAAGAGCTGCATTTACAACTGGAATGTGGCAATCCCTTGGATAATTAGGAAGATGATCTGTTTTAAATACATGCTGCTCACCTTTGTCAAGGTCATAGGTGGGAATGCAAAGACGCGTTTTGCAGTGGTAGATGCGAGTGTCATTTGTCCGATAGTCAAATGGATTGAAACTCTCTGCAAGCAGTTTTTCTAAGGCTTCCCTGCTGTAGAATGGCTCGTTTTTGATAAAAGCATGCCATAAACTCTTATGGGGGAAAATTCTTTTAGCGTTTTCTTGGTAGAGTTTGAGAATATCTTTGGCGGTCATACCAAGAGCTATACCAATAGCAATAATACCACCAGTACTTGTGCCACATACTAAGTCAAAGTAATCGCACAATCGAGCATCCGCTCCATCTTTTTTTATTGCTTCTTCTTCGAGATGATAGAGAACTTTTGCGGGAATAATTCCCCTAATGCCTCCTCCGTCAATACTTAAAATTTTAAATTTCCGCTTTTCGCTCATGAATTATTATTCCCTGTCCTTTTCAGGGTATTAAATTGTTTATTAAAAATAGTACAAAAAACGTGCCAATCAAAATAAAATTCCAGTTATTCTTGATTCTATATGCATATTTGGCGTAGTTATGTCTAAAATAGAGATTAAAATTGACCTGTTTTTATACTTTGCTGTGCATTATATACTTTTGTCATGTCTGACTGTCATATTTGAAGGTTGTTTATGCCAAAATACATGATTCTATATGACATTTTGTCGTATTTTGAGTCAAAATTGATTATAAAATAGTAAAATATGCTTCTTTTATCTTTTATTCGAAATAAAATTTGTACCTTTGTGCCCAGAAATTTATGGCATATGATACAGGAATTAAAAATTAGAAATTTTTTATCTTTTCGAGATGAAGTCATATTGAGCTTCGAGGCGACAAAAGATAATACTTTTGAGGACTGCCAAGTCGTAG
>CAJOMD010000062.1 GCA_905235555.1 uncultured Eubacterium sp. | reverse complement strand
TTTCTATATGTGGAAGATATCCTATACTACTTCCAGGCTGTACTTTACTTATAACATCTTCAGTCATGTCTGCTCCATTATTAGAATCAAAGGTAATTTTGAACATCCAATTCGCAAACAAAGTAGCATCTGTAATAATTTGTTCATCAAATGTGAATTCTTCACTGCAATCTGAATCTTTGCACCATTTATCAAATACAAAACCATCTTTAGTTGGTATTTTAGTAGGTTCTGTAGCATAACCATTTTTAGCAACAATCTGAGTAGCAATCTTCGTACCTCCTTTAGAATCAAAGTTTATTATGCAAATATCAGGCGAGCCTGAACTACAAGTTCCTTCATTACAAGTAAGGGTACCAGTTTTTATTATATCATCATTACTATGTGCATTGCTTGACCATGACAAAGAATATCCAACAAGAGTTTTAATTGGAGAAACTGGTTGCTCTCCGGTTAAAACATACTGAGTATCTATTATATTCCCATTTAAACTGTACATAACTTTAGTTGTTTCTTTCCATTCTGCAGAAATTGTAGTATCTGCTTTGAATTTGCTTTCCCAAGTAACTTTACCGTTCGAAGCATCTTTCCATCTAATTAGTCTATGACCTTCTTTCGTGAAATTCGGGAGAATACCAACTATATAATTATTCGTAAAGACAGACTTGTAAACAGTTTGTTGATCATTATTGTATGGAATTATTGTTAAAACATTAATAGGGGATTGTTCTTCA
Source organism: uncultured Eubacterium sp. (assembly GCA_905235555.1). Lineage (GTDB taxonomy): Bacteria > Bacillota > Clostridia > Lachnospirales > Lachnospiraceae > Eubacterium_G. The sequence goes on along the minus strand of CAJOMD010000062.1, from coordinate 1,396 downwards.
AAAAAGAGGTAATATATGTCAACTGGAAGAAGCTTCAATTTATCATCTAGTGATTGTATAAATGAAGTTACTGAATTATTCGGATAGTCTGGCAACCAGTAATTGTCATCCACTGAGGCAATTGTAATCTTTTTATTGCTAGTATCTAACGCATAAACATTGTCACTCTTTCTAGTCTTCGTGTAAGAGTCTTGGAAGAACGGAACAGTCATAGAAGAAGTATTTGTTAAATAAACATCATGTCCTTTATTATTAGAAGCGATATTGTCCGAAAAGAGACAAAAGAATACAGAAGTAGCATCAGGAGATTGGTTTACGTTTAACATGCTCCATTGAAGAGCTCCACCACCTTGATAGGCCCTATTCCCAACAAATAAGCAGTTGCGAATTGAATGCTTTGTGGAAGGAGATAAAAAGCTTGCTCCTCCAGAAGAATTAGTTGCAGAACATTTGAAAAAGACGCAAGATGAGAGAACCGGAGCTTTTGAAGTAGCAAAGGTTTGCGCACTAAGTGCACCACCATAAAAAGCGGTGCATCCAATCATATTACAGCCAACCATGTAGAATGTTGTAGATGTACTTCCTTTATAGTAGACTGCACCTCCTCCATAAGTAGAGCTAGTGCTAGTAGATTTGCTCAATGTGAAACTTGAGCTTTCCACTGTTAATGAGGCAGAGTTATAGACACAGACAGTCCCGCTATAAGTACCCTGACAATTGCTGAAAGTACAGGAAAGAATTGTAATAGTATAAGAGGTAGTGCAGCTAATGGCACCTCCGTTAGTACCTTTACAATAATAAAAGGCACTCGAAGCCACTATTGAATTAGTCGAAAAGCTCAAAGGTGTACTTGATTTGCTTTTATAATCCTTCCCAATATATTGTTTAGGGCTGCCGACACCAGATTTTTCTGTATCCCAATGAGCCTTATAAGTCCCTGCTTCGGCTAATGTCCATCCAGTAATTCTAGTAGTTTCATCATTTTTAAACCATCCTGTAAAGTACCATCCGCTTTTAATAGGTACTGGAAGATCTCCAAAATAATCTCCGCTGTTATACTTCTTTGATGTTACGTCGCATATGCCTCCATCTGCATCAAATGTCACAGTTATCTCAGCATTGCTCACCTCATTTTCAGCCCTTACCATATTCACCCCAAATCCTATTACTATCAGAATCACTCCAACGATCTCAATTCCCCTATAGCCCAAGATAAAATGCAGCAAGCAAGCAATGAAAATAGTAGTCAAAACAATACGATTGTAGTATTCTACACTATTCTTATCTTTTTCATCCGTACTTTTAATCAGGCCAGCATAACGTTCTTTAATCCTTTGTTCACGGTGTTTTAATCTCCAAAGATTGTTATCATCATAGATTTCTTCAGCTTTGGCTA
>CAJOMD010000061.1 GCA_905235555.1 uncultured Eubacterium sp. | reverse complement strand
GAATTAAGTGCAAACTAAAAGGACTGAGTCCTGTACAATACAGGATTCAATCCTCATTAGTTGCTTAATAAACTGTCCAACATTTGGGGTTCAGTTCATAGCCCAGTTTTTATAAAATATAACAGTTTTTCGACACTTTTATGGAAGATTTAAGAATGGGTGGGATAGTGATATTGTTGGAACATATTACGAAAGAGAAAATGAATAAATATAGGAATACAGTGTGCAAGTAAATTAAGGTTGGAGGTATGCTTCCAAACTTTTATGGAGATAGGAAAGCGATACATTTAAACTCATAAAATGTGAAAAACCATATTTTCTCTATTAAAATGTAAAATTTATATAATGTATAAAATTTAGTACATAAATATAAAAAAACTGAATAATGCTTAAAATATTGACATTTATCTTCATAAATGCTAATATTTTGATATGAATAAAAAAATTCTACATATATAATATATTTATATTTTTTTTCAAGAGGCGATAGATATGCGTATAGAAGGAAAAGAGTCTGAAAATAGAATAATGCAAGAGTTCGGAAAGAGAATGGCTAAGTATAGAATAGCACTTCAGAAGACACAAGAGGAACTGGCTGAGGAAGCTGGAGTTTCTAGAGGAACGATTACTAGAATGGAAAAAGGTGAATCTGTCCAGTTTGATAATTTGATTAAAGTTATGAAGGTTTTAAATATATGTGCCAATTTGGATATGCTTGTACCGGATATGAATGACGATCCTTCTGACCTTTTGAAACTTGGTAATCAAAGACAAAGAGCGACGGCCAAAAGATACCGAAACAAAAAAGCACATGGCTGGAAATGGGGAGAAGATAGATAGCCGAATTGTGAGCGGTAGCTAATAAAAACAAACTATTTAATGAGGTGGAAAATGACAACTATAGCAAAAGTTTTGCTTTGGGGCACAGTGATAGGAACTGTGTCAGTAGATGAGAGCGGAATAGCAAATTTCAAATATAGTGATGAGATGTTGGAGAGCGGAATAGAAGTCTCTCCACTTGTTATGCCTTTGTCGCGACAAGTCTATGCGTTTCCTGCCCTTAATGAAGAGACGTTTAATGGCTTGCCTGGATTGTTGGCTGATTCGTTGCCAGATAAGTTTGGAAATGCCATTATTGATGCTTGGCTTGAAAGTCAAGGCAGAGAAAGAGGTTCGCTAAATGCCGTAGAAAAACTTTGCTATGAAGGTAGCAGAGGTATGGGTGCGCTAGAGTACAAACCTATAATAGGAGAAAAGTATTCAAAGAGTGAAAAGATAAAAGTGGATGCTTTGGTAGAACTAGCATCGGACATTTTGTCGAAAAGAGTTAATATGAAAGTGTACCCTGATCATAAAAATCTTCGTCGGCTAATAAGTGTTGGTACATCGGCTGGAGGTGCTAGGGCGAAGGCGCTAATTGCCTGGAACGAAGAAACTGGCGAGATTTGCTCCGGACAAGTTAAAGTACCAGAGGGATTTGGTCAGTGGATTATTAAGTTCGATGGTGTAGACAATAATAAGGATAAGGAAGACGAGGATTCTAGTTATCACACTCGTATAGAGTATGCGTACTATTTGATGGCGATTGATTGTGGTATAGAAATGATGGAGTCACGTTTGTATGAGGAAAATGGACGATATCATTTTATGACTAAACGTTTTGATAGGTTGAAGAATGGCCAGAAGCTTCATATGCAAACTCTTGGCGCGCTCGCACATTACGATTTTAATACGGCTGGGGCTAATAGTTATGAGCAAGCAGCATTTGTTATAAGAGAGCTAGGCATGGGAGCTGTGGAAGTTAAAGAACTAATGAGACGCATGGTTTTTAATATTATTACTAAGAACAATGACGATCATGTAAAAAACATTTCTTTCTTGATGAACAAGGAAGGCGTGTGGAGTTTGGCACCAGCCTACGATTTGACATATGTGTATAATCCAAATGGAATATGGACTTCAAAACATCAGATGACTGTCAATGGAAAGCGTGAAGATATTCAAGAAGAAGATATTTTGGCTGCAGGTTTGACGGTAGGTATTTCAAGATATGAAATGAGAAAGATCATAGACAATGTAAAAAGCGTTGTTGCTAATTTTGAAAAATATGCAGCAAGTGCTAATATTAATGAGGAAGTAGTAAGAGAAATTGAATCCACTTTTGAAAGGATATAAATGAACGAACTACACAAAACAATTTTCAACTTAATAAACGCAGCTTTGCATCAGAATAAGCGTGCGGG
>CAJOMD010000060.1 GCA_905235555.1 uncultured Eubacterium sp. | reverse complement strand
AATCAAGGATAACTTCGCACACTTCGATGTTCCATACAACGGCGCTGATAACAACGACTACGTTGACGGCAAGGGCTTCTCGGAAAAGGATGGTAGTCTTAAGGGGGCGATGCTGAAGGCTGCAAGTTTGAAGGATAACTTCCAGCAGGGCGATAGTTACGAGCAGTATCAATATTTCTACCACCCTGATCACCTTGGCAGTTCAAGTTTTATCACCAATACTGAAGGTGAAGTAGTGTAACACATCGAGTACGTGTCTTACGGTGAGGTCTTCATTGAGGAGCGTAATAATGTATGGAACACGCCATATCTCTTCAATGCGAAAGAGTTTGATGAGGAGACAGGACTTTACTACTATGGTGCGAGGTACTATGATTCGAGACTATCCATGTGGTACGGCGTGGATGCGCTATCGGAGAAATACCCAAGCATTGGTGGGTATGTATATTGTGCTGGGAATCCTGTAAAATATGTAGATCCTGATGGGGAAAAAGTAAAGCCCTATGGTGAACTATCTTTAGCAATTATCAAAAATACATTGCCTAAAGATGCACAACAATACATAAAACTTAATGACGAAGGATATATAGATTTAGATGTAATGAAACAATATAATGGAGACAGTGAAAATTTTAGGTCATTAGCAACGTTGGTTAAAGATAATAGAGAAATTGTAGTTACTACACTAGAAAAAACGGACTTTATTTATAATGGTGAACTTCATACAGAAACGTTTGCACCTGTGGGAAAAGACGATTTTTTTGTTGATAGCGAATTTAGAAGTTGTAGTGGAAATATTACAGGAGAATATGGAAATCTAGGTGTAACATATATGCCTACCAATGGAGAAAAAGGTAAATCTGATGCAAAAGATCCAAGTTTAATTCATATAAACATAAACCCTTCTCTTTCTCCTCTTGGTGCTGCTGAAACTTTTTCTCATGAAGGGTTTGGTCATGCATTAATATATGTGGAGACAAATGGCGATCGTACTCAAGCAGTTCATCATTTTGACAACAGCAAAGAAACTAATAAAACTCTTATTGATAAATCAATAAGAGCCAGAAATGAGACAATAAAGAACATGGAACGATGAGAAGATATTGCTTTTTATTAATACTATTACAGTTGCATATTTTTACAGTTTGGGGCCAAACTATAACAAAAAGTAAGGCTAAATATCTCATAATGGAACGGAATGAAACCGTTACTTACGAGTTCTCATATCGTTATTCTATAAAAAACGATGATTCTTTGTGCGTTATAATTCTATTTACAGAAGATGATAACAACATTGAGCCTCTTCAAAATTTACTAAAAAGAAAAATGCTGCGAAAGTATGGAGATTTTAGTTTAGCCATGTTGGCATGGGAGAACATGTATATTGAGAATAACTATACTATTGTGCCAGAATTATTCGTAAAAGTGTTGGAATATGGTGAATCATTTGATATTTATGTTTCATCACCTGATTCTATATCCAGCCAATTGATAACTAACCACTTATTGATATGCAAAGAAGAAGAACTAAATAAAATAGGCTTATTTGACTTCATCTATTATTTAGGTGAATATAAATTTGATTATCCATTTCCGTATTTAGTTATAAATGCGAAGGTGATAGAATCTTTTATTTCAAAATCTACTGAATGTAGACCATAGTAATTATAAAATGACAATTGAAGAATTAAAGTCGATTTTGAAAAGTAAAGCTATTCCAGATACATGGTATTCTTTGGATGGTTCGCTTTTGCCAGATAGAACCGTTTTGTATAGGAATTATGATTTTTGGGAGGTTTTTTATTTTGACGAACGTGGGAATACAAATAACATTAAGCGTTTTAGCAATGAAGAAGATGCATATCAGTATATTTTAGATGTATTGTCCAACGAGTTTGATAATATTAAATTGAAAAATAGTGTTGATAGAGAGAGTCCTCCTGATACAGAAGACAATGTTATATTACTATAACCTATATTCCTCCGTTCGGCGTAGTGTCTCGCTACGTCGCAATTGATAGCAAAGCTCCAGCCTTGCAAAAATTAGCTTAACTTTACGCTTATGCTCAAAATGCAGAAACATACAATCTTGCTCACAGCCATACTTCTATGGTCGTGTATTTCTGTATCTCCTTTTCTATTACCCCCAACATAACCCTCGCCTAAAAATTGCAAATCTCATAACATTCCAATAACTTTGTAGGAAACAATAAAATGGTAAGGTAACGATGTGTATTCCCGGAACAGCGACGAGTCGCTACATAGATTTCTAAACTGATTTCGCTTTCAAAAAGATATTCGGAACGAAGGCGAACAAAGACTTGCTGATCAGTTTTCTGAACGTGTTGCTCAACTTGGAAGGCGA
>CAJOMD010000059.1 GCA_905235555.1 uncultured Eubacterium sp. | reverse complement strand
GAGCCCAACGCCGCCGGCCTGGAGAAACTGAAAGACGCCATGACCCGCATGAACATGAGCGCCCGCGCCTACGACCGCATCCTCAAGGTCGCCCGAACCATCGCCGACCTCGAAGGCACCGCCGACGTCCTCGACCACCACATCATGGAAGCCATCGCCTACCGCAACCTCGACCGCCCCACCTACATGGGAAGCAATCTAATATCTTGATAATCATCATCTTAAAAACCAAATAAACACGTTATGCTATTTAATTCCCTGGAATTCTTTTTGTTTTTACCCATAGTGTTTGTACTCTATTGGTTTGTTTTTTGTGGACGGCGCTGGCAAAACTTATTTGTGGTGATTGCTAGCTACGTTTTCTATGGTTGGTGGGACTGGCGATTTCTTATTCTTATTGCCATTACTTCTTTAAGCAGTTTTGGTAGTGGCCTTTTGCTGGAACATTATGAAAGCAAGCGACGTGTGCAGCAGGCTGTCAGTGCTGGAAACATCCTGGTGAACCTTTCTATTCTTTTCTTCTTCAAATACTTCAACTTTTTTACTGATAGCCTAAATGTTATGTTGGTTTCATTGTTCGGATACCAAATGGACAATGTGACCTTAAACATTGTGCTCCCTGTTGGGATCAGTTTTTACACATTTCAAGCACTTAGTTACTCTATCGACGTATATCAGAAGAAGTTACCAGCGACACATGATGCTGTGGAATTCTTTGCGTACATCAGCTTTTTTCCTCAGTTAGTAGCGGGACCAATTGAACGAGCGACAAATTTATTGCCTCAATTTCAATCTAAACGGCAATTTGATTATGCAAAAGCTGTGGATGGTATGCGTCAGATGCTTTGGGGATTTCTTAAAAAACTTGTGATTGCTGATAACTGCGCATCAGTCGTAAACGAATGGTGGAATCATTATCATGAATTACCTTCGTTGTCGTTATTCCTTTTAGGTGTTTTATTTACTTTCCAGATTTATTGCGACTTTTCGGGTTATTCTGATATCGCTATTGGTTGTGCGCGTTTGTTCGGGTTTAACTTAATGCAGAATTTCAATTATCCCTATTTTTCCCGAAGTGTGCCAGAATTTTGGCGACGATGGCATATATCTCTAACGACGTGGTTTCGAGACTATATTTATTTTCCTTTGGGCGGCAGTTATTGTGAAAAATGGAAAATCATTCGCAATGTCTTTATCGTATGGGCTATCAGCGGGCTGTGGCACGGAGCAAATTGGACGTTTGTCTGCTGGGGATTGTTCCATGCCTCTTTACTTGCTATCTACAATATCTTCAGCGTTAATACTAAGCATAAATACATAGTAGCCTATGGTCGGCAACTACCGAATATAAAAGAACTGTTACAAATATCTTTGACATTCTTTTTAACGGTTATCGGATGGATTATTTTCCGTGCTGAATCAATGACTCAGGCATTTGAATTTTTTAACTCTATGTTGCGAAACAAGTTCTTTGATGTATCTTCTATTATCGGAATGAAGTGTTTAACCCTTGGCTTGGTTTTGCTGCTTATAGAGTGGTTACAGCGAGATAAACAACATGCACTTCAATTTGATAATGGTCATCCACTTCTACGATACAAAATGATGCGTTTGGGCCTTTATTACTTCATTATTTTGATATGTTATGTTTTCGCTGGTTCCTCTCAAACATTCATCTATTTTCAATTCTAGTTTTCAATGAAAAAGTTCATATATAATTTAATGTTATTTGTCCTGCCTGTTGGGTTTATACTAACGATGGCTGATTTTGTGTTCTCATCTATTGCAAAACGTTCCAATGACTATGCCATCGAGTCTTGGTATGACTTGATGAAAGGTGACATTAAAGCAGATGTGATAATCATGGGGAGTTCACGCGCTTGGGTTCAGTATAATCCTTTAATACTTGATAGTATATTGAACATTTATTCTTATAATTTGGGAATTGATGGAAGAAAACACTATTCTGAAATAAAAAAATATCATCTATTCAAGAAGCGCAATAAAAAGCCAAGATTGATTATACAGAACATTGATATTTTTGAACTTAATTCTATTATCAGAGGCTACAACATGTATCAATTCTACCCATATTTTTGGGAAAGAGACATGAGAAGAGAATTCATTAATAACGAACCATTGAATGCGGGCGAAAAGTATCTTCCCATGTATAGGTTCATAAATTATGGCATTCGCACTTTCTTGCCTAACGATAGCAATTATTTGACTAAAGGATTTAGAGGGAAAATAGATCCATGGAACGGCGATGCTTTGATGAAAGTAGATTCTATTTGTTTTGAAGCTAATGATTCAGTATTACACATGTTTGATACGTATTTAGCAGAAGTTCGAGCTGATGGTATTAAAGTATTATTTGTATATGCACCCATCTACATAGGCGCTACACGGAAAATGAGAAACATTAAAAAAATGTACGATACATACCAAACGTTTGCGAAAAAATATGAGATTCCGATTCTTGACTACACACATATGGATATTTGTTATGACACAACTTATTTCTATAATGCTATGCACATGAATAAACGAGGCGCTGAAGTGTTCTCTGATAGCTTAGCAACTGACATCGAAAGACTAGGCATTCTTAAACAATGAGTTTTTA
>CAJOMD010000058.1 GCA_905235555.1 uncultured Eubacterium sp. | reverse complement strand
CCTCCTTGCAATTACCGCATCCACCATGATGTGTACGGCCTTCTTCAAAGGCTAACTTAGCTCTGCCTTCTTCTGTCTTATAAATAGCCTGACGACGCATAGCCTGATCAAAGTCAACTAAGTGACCATCAAATTCAGGTCCATCAACACAAGCAAATTTTACCTTATCACCAACAACTACACGGCATGCACCACACATACCAGTACCATCAACCATAATTGGGTTTAATGATACTACAGTTGGAATATTATATTTCTTAGTTGCTAAGCAAGCAAACTTCATCATAATCATAGGTCCAATCACTACAGCGTGATTATATTCCTTACCCTGATTTTCAACTAAATCAGCTAAGCACATAGTAACATTTCCACTAAAGCCATAGGAACCATCATCTGTACATACATAAAGGTTTGTGGCAACCTTTCTCATCATATCTTCCATAATTAATAGGTCCTTATTTCTAGCACCCATAATTACATCACAATCATAGCCATGTTCCTTCATCCACTTAACCTGTGGGTATACTGGTGCTGTACCTACACCACCAGCAATAAATACAACCTTCTTCTTACTAACCTCCTCAGGAGCATCAGTAACTAAATCTGAAGGACGTCCTAATGGACCAACGAAGGATGCAACGGATTCTCCTTCCTCAAACTGAGCAAGCTCTAAAGTAGATGCACCTACTGGCTGGAATACAATTGTAACTGTACCTGCCTCTGGATCTGTATCAGCAACAGTTAAAGGAATTCTCTCTCCATATTCTGTATTTCTAACAATAATAAACTGTCCTGGCAACGCACTCTTAGCTACAAGTGGAGCTAAAATATCCATCAAATAGATTGTTGAATTGAGTTTTTCTTTTCTAACAATTTTGTACATTGTCAAACCCCTCCTTATATTAACTAGAAAATATTATATCATAATGTTCCTATAATACGAAATAAAAATTCAAATTTCTTGTAATAAAGCGTTATTACTGCGAAATGAGTTAATTGAAAAAGTAAATTCCGCTGTAAATAGTTGAACTTTATGATTTGTAAAACTAAATTCCGTTCATGGTATAATAATAGTTACCTTAGTTTTGGCTGTGGGGAGGTATACAAATGAAAAAAACTAAGGTAAGTATTAACACAAAAATAAAATATACTGATTCTTCTAATTATCAAAAACATTTTTGTTTAGATGATAGAATTAAAATTCAAAAGTTAATCACTGAATATAGAGATGAGAATGGTAATATGTCTATTATGTTAAAAGATATTGGTAATATAATGTCCAATGATCCTTCTACTATTTCCAAAGAAGTAAAACTACATAGAATCTTTAAAGGAAGAAATAAAGACTCTAGGTTAGGCGCTTATAATTCTATATGTAGTAACTATAAGAATTGTAAAATCCCAGTTGGAGATTTCTACCATCCTCATAGTTTGTTAAAGACTACATGTAAATGTGTAGATAGATGTAATAGTTTTGAAGAAATAAAATGTCCTCACCTAAAGAAGTTTCCTTGGGTTTGTAATGGGTGTCCAAAAGCTTCTTCATGTTATTTGAACAAGTACTATTATTATGCAGATATTGCAGAAAAAGACTATAAACAAACTCTTAAAGAAACTAGAGAAGGTATAAACTTAACACCAGATGAATTTAAGGTTGTAAACCATGTTGTTTCTAGCTATGTCAAAGTTGGTCAGCCTATTTATCATATCTTCGCTTCAAATGATTTACCAGTTTCTCAAAGAACAGTTTATAACTATTTTGAAAAGGGCTATTTAGATGCGAAAAATATTGATTTAAGGCGTAAAGTTTCTTACAAGAAAAGATATCAACATAAAACGGATAAAGCCATTTTAAAAAGGATTAAACAAGGAAGAACCTATGAAGATTATCAAGAATATGTAAAACTAAATCCTGATGCTTCTATCGTTGAAATGGATACCGTTATATCTGCAGGAGATTCTAGGAAGGTTCTTTTAACTTTCCATTTTGTTAAATACCATTTCCAATTAGCTTATATTCTAGAATCTAAAGAAGTACTAAACGTCACTGCTTGTATCAATGATTTATGTAATCGTATTGGACTTGCTAACTTCCAAAAAATGTTTGAAGTTATATTAACAGATAATGGCACTGAATTCTCAGATCCTGAATCAATTGAATTTGAGCCTGAAAATGGAGAATTAAGGTGTAAAGTATTCTATTGTCATCCTTATGCCTCAAGGGAAAAAGGTCATTGTGAAAAGAATCATGAATACATTAGATATATTCTACCTAAAGGTACAGTATTTGATTTTCTAACTCAAGATATGTGTGATTTAATGATGTCTCATATCAATTCTACTAAGAGACCTTCTGTTAAAGGTACTCCATATGACTTTATGGCTTTAGCCTTTGGTAAAGAAGTTCTTGATTTACTAAAAATAAAAAAGATTGATTCTAATTTGGTTACACTGCTACCAACACTACTAACCAAATAATCAATCTTTAATAAAATAACACAGCCAAAACAAGGCAATTAAATATAACAAATCACGGCGGAATTAAGTCTTGCAAAATAGACTATACGCTATCATTAGACTAACTACCATTATTTTTTTTGCATTTTTTTGGCAACTTTATTATACTACAATTTTTAAAAATATCAAAAAAAGAATGAATGACAATCATCCACGTTTTAGCGGAATTTAGTCATTCATTCTTACTAATTGAAATTTTCAACTATTTACAGCGGAATTTACTTTTTCAATTAACG
>CAJOMD010000057.1 GCA_905235555.1 uncultured Eubacterium sp. | reverse complement strand
TTTGCGTCTCTGAGGTACTCCATTTCCTTGTCTGTTACTATATCTGCTGGATTATTCGTGACCTGCATAACTGCCTGAAATTCAGCTATAAAGGTACGATTTTTTTAGCAGATTTAAGAATATAAAGTGTTAATAATCAATAAGTTACAAACTAAATATATAGAATGTGATAGATGTTTTAAAAATCGAATCTCGTGTGTCTCATACCGCTTCAACTGAGCGGAAATTGTACCAAGTTATTTTTTAACGATCACTTAAACCCTTCACTGCGAAATATATCACGGGTGCCAAAATATTCAAAATCATTAAATCTCGAACAAACCACAATGGGTAATCTATCGGGAATGCTCGATCCCACATTTCCCAGCCCAAGACGTTAATGAGAGGAGAACTCTCAAATCTTCCACAATTCCAAAAACATAACACCCCACCTCTTTCGGTAAGAAAAACGGAGATGTCGTTATATCCTCCACCTTTTATTAAAATAATGGTAAAACAGAAAATAACTGATATAAGATTCCACAAGATGTACGGAATAAACAAAGCTCTTATTCTTTTTTTTAGTTTAAGCGCGTACGATCCCCATTCCCAAACCTCTAAACCTTGAAAGAACAGATAACCGGCGGTAAGCAGGAATACAGGTACAGCCAACCTCGCTATGCCTTGAGAAATTAATACACGAGTAGTATCATATAATCCTCGAGACCCTATATTGTACCCCCCAATTGAGCTGAACACATGAATAAATACGACTAACAGCGCGCATGGAAATCGCAAAGCATCAATAGTTTTGGACTCTATCTTATCCATAGTCTTCTACTTTGTCAGTTTAAGTTTTAATGATATTTTGTAGAATGTTCGTCGTGCCAATAGTCTATAATCGTTATCTTTTCTTATTCCCATTATATTTATTCTATTCCAATTGATAAAAACTGCCGGATCTTGTGGGATTGAGAACTTATAAGAATGATAATCAAGAAATTCTTTCAATTTTTTTTGAATCGTATTCTCGTCATATTCGTGGTTGTTATGATCTATAATATGGTACAGCTTTCCAATGATTTTTTTATACTCATCAGATAACGAGGGTTTTTGCAAGAGAGCATGATAAGTCAAAGAGTGACAATAGTCAGCTTGAGACAACACATAAACATCATTTTCATTCAATTGCCTATTGGCTATCATCTTTTTCTCCCACACTTTAGGATAATAGCCATCGCCTATCCATCTTATATCAAATCTATATTTTGTTCCTTTATAATTTACTGTATAGTTATCTCTATGGCTATTTGTGTGAATTGAAGTTGCACCAGTCAAATCTATGAATGATTGTTTACTTTCACAAAGGATATCAATATCCTCCTCAGTATTAGCATACACCTTATCCTCAAGTACATCATTCCAATTCCTAAGAATTAGATATGAGCAATTCTTATTTAACTCGTCAAATATTTTTCTTAAATCTCCCATTTACTTATTTTTTTATGTATTATTTTTTTTAGAAGGTTTTTCTCTTCTTTAGATATTCCAAGAAAGGCTATAGACACAAAGCAACTAAGGGAACTTACGACGCAAACGCATAAAAACCGAGCTATCTCATTTGAAATGCTATTATGCACAAACCAACTCAATAAAAAAGAAATAATGAATACCGGAATTACTGGTACAAATACCTTCATAGTATATTTAATAATATCAAAAGGCATAATGGTACAAATAATAAACATACCCACCACTAAACCGATAGCATCAAATAGAAGAACCATTATCAATGCCCACTCTGGCTCATATCCGTATTTCATCATAAAGAAAGCTATAGGTACAGACAACACTTTCACTATACTACCAATTACTTGATAGTTTCTCATATTGCCGGATGCATGAACCAAAGCTGCCTGAGAACTCATAGGTATAAGTATAGCACTTGTAAGGAGGATGATAATGATAAATGCCTGAGTATGATCTGGTATTACATCGCCTAACCATATTCGAAGTATAAAATCTATCTCCACACATATTGGTATTGAAAGAATTAGCAAGAAAAACAGGCTAAACTTACTTATGGTGTACGTAAGGTTCATTACTCTTGTCATCTCTCCTTTTGCATATGACTGCACGACCTGCGGTCTCACAGGTGTAAGAATACTGGTAACTAACCCAGTAACACCTCCATTAACCTGCATAGCCACACCTCGCGCAGCATTTACCACCGGACCATAGAAAAAGTTTAAAATCAAATTTACACCTTGATCTCGCATCATATTTGAGAAGGATCCAAATAGGTTCCATCCTGAGAATCCAAGCATACTTTTAAAGAGTTTTTTGTCTAGGCCTTTTTTAAATCTTATCTCTCTAAAATAAATCTTACAATAAATGTAATATGCTAATATATTTAAAAAGCTTATTGCCGCTATAAAAGCTCCATATGCTATAAGTTTGTCTATAGTAATTTTTTGGATAAGAAAAGCAATGCCAAGTTTTAGTATTGTATCTACAACACTTACAACAGCAAAGAAATCTAACTTTTCGTGAGCCACGACAGCAGCAGTAAATGGCGCCTGCATGATACCTGCAACAAAAGTCAATATCGAAAATTGAAATATCCATTCCGCAGCTATCATTCTTTCTTCCGGTATCACCATTTTATTATGAAGATACCAAACACCAAATATCTCTACAATAAATACTACAATTATGGCTAAAAGAGCCTGTATATAAATAGATGTGCAATAAACTTTGTTTGCCCTTTCTTCTCCATTCTTACCATACTCAAAATTGAAGAACCTCTGTATACCATTACTCATTGATATATTAAGGAAAGCAAACATTGACACGAAACCGCACACCACGTTATACACTCCATAATCCACAACGCCAAGGACTTGTAGAACTACGCGTGTTGTATAGAGTGATACAAGAAGAACAATTACCATCCTTATACTTAGGAAGATACTATTCTTTGCTATGCGTTTATTTGATGAAGAATTATCAGGCATAAATCCTATTATTGTTTATTATTAAACGTGAATTTACGGTAGAACCGTAAACGCCAATACCATTTTCTCAAGAAAATTATATCCTGAAAAACTGCTATATTTAGTTAATAAACAATCG
>CAJOMD010000056.1 GCA_905235555.1 uncultured Eubacterium sp. | reverse complement strand
ATGTAATAGTTGTGCCATCTATAGTGTAGTCTGTGTTCTCTACCAAAGTGTTTTCACCCTGCTTTACACCAGCGAAAGCCTGAGTTGCAACGGTCTTGGCTGGTGCTTTACCAAAACGTACCTGATAAACTACACAGTTAGAAGTGTTGTTTGAAGAAAAAGAAATTTTGTAGTATTTTGTTGGGTCAAGAGTTCCACCATTTATAACGTACTGATTTGTTGTCTTATCGCCATCAATAGTTGTCGCTGCCCCAAGTGTTCCATCAGCTGCCACTTCTTGTATTAACAACTGTGTGTACTTAGTAGAACTAGCATCCTTAACAAGACCTGCTACAGAACTTGCACCCGTAACATAATAGTAGCGCTGGCGATTACTATGTGATTTCAAGCCACCATTACCATTGACATTGTTTTGAGTAGTTACTGTAACTTCGATAAAACCTTGTGAACTAAAATCACCTACTATTCCATTCTCCTTGTTTGCTGCGGGGCTACCGTCAGAAGAATTGTACCAATCTGTTACACTCAACGTGGTTGCAATGTAAAGAGAACCATAAGTAAGATAATCGGTTGTTCCGACAGTTACATTTTTGTCTGTTCCTGCGACATCCAGGAACTTAATGCTAGCATAAGTTTTCGTAGCAGGAGCAGTATAATCTGCCGCCTTCGCCCCCGTAACTATCGCCACTAAGAGCATCAAAATTGATAAAAGTTTTTTCATAATTGTTAATAATTTAGTTGATGAATAATTATTTGTTATTTGTTTATTTTGTTTTTTTATGTCCTGTCTTTTCCTGAATTTGGTTGACTTCTTTCAGCCAAGTATCTAATGTGCCTTCCGGAGGAGCTATACTAAAATTCTTCTTTATTATAATATCTTCTTTGTTGTTCTTTTCTCTATTGTTTAAGGTTAAACAATAGTAGTGAACTATTGTTTTCCAATTTTCTCCTTTAGATAATTTTGCCAATTTATTCTCTATACTCTCTGTTGTTCCTGAGTCGGAATTTTCCACAATATGTATAAAGAAACGTTCCACCTCATTGCCCCCCTCATCTGGGTTAGCTATTTTCAACAAAGAAGGCTCTAATTTTTCCTCAACAACATTATCTGATTTGAATTCTATAATACAGATTTTATTACAATTGCTATTATGTATCACCATATCAAATTGTCCAGCTCGACCATTTCCAATTTCTGGCTTTATAGACTTTCCATTCTCTGAAAAATGATATGGAGAAATCGTCGGCGTTTCTACCGTATAGTAGTATCTTTCTGCTTCGTCTCGGCAGTATTTTTCAAATTCTTTTACAAATGCGAATCTAAGTTCCTGTTCGCTAACTCTTACATTCCCAACTTTATCTTTGGGGAATATTAAAGACATACCATCATCATACTGCTCATTTAATGTTGCAGTATAAACATTTTTTAAGTAAGTCAAAGTAGAATAAATAACCCTTTCTACTATACCAGCTATCTTGCTCATATCTGTCATTATATACCCACGCACTAACGCGCGAACATTTATTTTGTATATTTTTGTCACCCACCCCTAAAGGGGAGAATAATTCATTTTAGAATTTGCTGAATATCAAGCAGATAATCCGCACCTTTACTTATCTGCTCACAACGTACTGATAGCTACTATCAGCATCGTCAATAAAGATAAAAGTTTTTTCATAATTGTTTAATAATTTAGTTGATGAATAATTAGTTGTTTGAAGTTTTTTCTGTTTATTCTATTAGTTTGCATTCTGCCATATTGCATTGAAAAGTCATCTTCCAAACTTTTGGATTATTATATGATCCGTGTTGTAAAGAGTAGCAATAATAGTGAACTGGCATGCAGTGATTAGGTTTGTTACATAAACTGGTTTTAACGTTGCTCAGTTTATCATTTATGTTGTTAATCGTATTATCATTGGATGACTCCAATAATTGTATGAAATAGCGCTGCACATTCTCGTCACCTTCTTCTTTTTTAGTAAGCTTTATGAAGTCTTTTTCTGTTTCTTTTTGTACTCCATTACCTTCTTTAAGCTCTATGAGGCATATCCTTTTGAGTTTTGCATCATAGATAACAAGGTCGTAGTCGCCTGAGCGTTTCTCTTGTTCTCCGCAGGCTTTTATCGTTGGAACTTCAGCAGCGTAAAAGAATTTACAACCGTTGTATCGTACATACTCATGGAAAGCCTGAACGAACGCAAAACGCAATAACTGCTCGCTTACCTGATTCTCTTCTTTATTATTTTCTCTATCTTCTCCATATTGGGGAATAACCAGTAACGTGCGCGAGTCCTCCTTACTTAGTTCTGTAGTGTTATTTTTCCTATCTTCCCAATGATTGTCATAGGCATACTGCACTATCTGGAAAGTCCTTTTGAGAACCTCCTGCATCAGAGTTTCTATGTTGCTATAGTTCACCATCTCTAATGTTAAACATCTTTCAAAAATCCAGTCCTCTAATAGTTTGGGGACGGTTTGAGGTTGATTTCGTCGCTTCGCTTCTCAAAAATCTGCTGAAAATCTTAAAGATAATCATGCAGAAAATTTCTCTTGCGCCCGCGTGCGTATATTTTATATTATATTGACGTCCGCCCGTTTAGGGACGAGATTGAGAGGTTTCTATGGCTCTCCCTACGCTCGCGAGCAGAGAGAGCATACATAATGGAATTGCGGGATTTTCACCCATGTTAGCGAGTATTTTGCTTATCCACTATTTTCTAATTTGTCAAAAAAAACATCTGGAAAGGCTCTTGAAAAGTAAAATGGTGGTTAAAACGAGCTGATTTAACACCCATATACAAAAAGAGCGTAGAATCGATTGTCGCTTCTACATCTCTGATTTGAGGTCCTAGGAATAACCCGTGCGTAAAGATATAATTATACAACCCATCCCACGCCCCTATGAACGTGAGAGTTGCACTTCCTATCTCTTGTACGCTATTTGAAATTTCCTAGGTTTCAAATCACAAGAATAAGCATGCGCTTCTCTTCTATTTATCCCACAATGTCGTTAGCGGGGCACATCCCCACCTGCTGATGGCGTCTGCATCCGAAAGGACACAACACACCTATCTGCACCTGCAAAGGTACAGATTATTTTTTTAATGTCAAAGAAAAAAGAGAAAAAACTTAGCTCTAACCTGCCTTTTTCTATGCTTTAGCGCCCTTTTATCTTAGCTTTAGTAGCCCTTTATCTTAGCTTTAGCCAGCCAACGGGAAAGGGCTGGGATGGATGGGGAATGGACGCTTGGCTGAAGAAAAAATGAAAAATGGAAATTGAAAATTGAGAATTATGAATTATTTTTTGTAACTTTGCACCTCA
>CAJOMD010000055.1 GCA_905235555.1 uncultured Eubacterium sp. | reverse complement strand
AGAGAATAAAAAAATGTGAGGTGGGAATATGAGCTTTATATCATTCAAAGATGTTGTAAAGGTGTATGGAACAGCGGAGAATAAACAGTTCGCTGTAAATCATGTTAGTTTTGATATAGAGGAAGGTGAATTTGTAGTTATACTGGGGCAGTCAGGTGCAGGTAAGTCTACTGTTCTCAATATGCTTGGAGGTATGGATTCACCTACAGAAGGAGAGATTATTGTAGATAATAAGGTGATTTCAAGTATGACTGATGATGAATTATCTGCATATAGAGCAGCAGATATAGGATTCATTTTTCAGTTTTATAATTTGATACCTACAATGACTGTCTATGAAAATGTAGCTCTTACAAAGGATATAGTGAAAAATGCTCTTCCAGCAGAGGAGATGCTTGAGGCAGTTAAGCTAAAGGACAAAATGGATAAATTTCCAACACAGATGTCAGGTGGTGAGCAACAGAGAGTTTCTATAGCAAGAGCATTAAGCAAGAATCCAAAGTTTTTGTTAGGAGACGAACCTACGGGAGCTTTAGATGCTGAAACGGGTAAAGAAGTATTGGTGCTTATGAAGAATATGTGTAAGGAAAAGAAGATTACCACTATCCTAGTAACCCACAATGCAAGTATTGCTCAGTGCGCAGATAAGGTAATCCGCATGCGAGATGGAAAGATAAAGGAGATAGAAATAAATTCGAACCCTGTAGATGCTAGGGAGGTGGAATTTTAATGTTATTTAGAAAAATGCTTAGGGATATTCGTCTTCATTCAGGACAGTTTATCTCGATTTTTATGTTAACTTTTTTAGCAGTTTTTTTATTCACAGGTGTTACAGGTGAAGTTGTTGGTGTCGAAAATGCAAGAAAAAAGTATCATGCTGAAACAGTGCTTGCAGATGGTTGGATTTACGTAGATCAATGCACTGACGATGAAGCTAAATCTATTTCCAAAATAAAAGGGATAGAAAAAGTTCAATCACGTATGTTTGAAACTGCTGGTGACAACAATGGAAATACAGTATTTTTGTATCGTGAAGAGGAAAACATAGTAAATTGCCCCTTAGTACTTGAAGGTGAGGATTATGACCCAACTTCTACTGATTCTATATGGCTTGCCAAAAGATTTGCTGAAGAACAGTCAATAAAGATTGGAGATGAATACACTGTAGTACTTGCTGACGGCTTGTCAGCTAAATTAAAGGTGGCAGGATTAATCTGGAGTTCAGAATATGAGTACTATAAGGATGATGTGGATTTAGAGCCAGATTATCATGATACAGGATATGCTTTTGTGGGGAGGGATGCATTTAAAGGTGAGTATCAACCTAATCAGATAGTTTTTACTGGGGACATAAGCCAGGAGGTTCAGGCACAAATTAGTGTTCTTACACAAGGCACAGCTGTTATTCTTGTCAGAAAAGATATTACTAATTTAAAAACTTTGGATGATGAAATAAGTCAGCATAAGATGATGGCGGTATTGTTTCCATCTTTTTTTATTGTGGTTGCCATGCTTACTACAATCACAACTATGACGCGAATAGTGGATAGACAGCGAACACAGATTGGTACTTTCAAGGCGATTGGTGTAAAAAAAGAAAAAATCTATATTCATTATTTAAGTTATGGATTTTTTCCTTCTTTAATTGGCTGTTTATTTGGAACTATTTTGGGACCTCTTACATTGTCTCCAATACTTTTTAAGATGAAGTATTACTTAGAATCTTCTGATGAATATATGCTTCCTCATTTTAATGTTGTGTATCCGCTATATTTCTGGTTCTTGGGTATGGGGATAGTACTATTATGTACTATTGCAGCATGGTTTAGTTGCAGAAAGGTGCTTAAAATCAGACCATCTGAGGCATTAAGACCCGCTCAACCAAAGAGCGGTAAGAAAACTATATTTGAAAAGCTTCCATGCTGGAAAAAATTTGATTTTTCTGGCAGATATAATCTTAGAGATATAGCAAGAAATAAGGCTAGAACAGTTTTTGGCTTAGCAGGAACCATATCATGTATGGCCTTAATTTTATGTGGCTTTTTAGCTAAAGATAATTTTCAAAATGCAG
This sequence comes from uncultured Eubacterium sp., assembly GCA_905235555.1. Classification (GTDB taxonomy): domain Bacteria; phylum Bacillota; class Clostridia; order Lachnospirales; family Lachnospiraceae; genus Eubacterium_G. Next base: position 1,430 of record CAJOMD010000055.1, on the reverse strand, counting down.
TAACCGATTTATATGTAAATAAGATTTTAAACAATTCTGCTATGATTACATTGCAAAGTGGATCTTCTTTAACAGAGGCTGAGAGGCTTAAAGACATGGTTAATGGCGAGCTTATTATGTCAACAACTGTTGAAATAAAAAAAGCTGGAACTGACGAAAAAAGCAGTTGCCACATGAATGTTTATGAGGATGGACAGGTTGCTAGGGTATTAACTGAGGATTTACAGTCGGAAGTTATTAGTGGCAACACTTTTACAATTACAGAAAAAACTGCCAGCCAACTTCAATTAAACGTAGGCGATATAGTGGAATGGAGAATTTATGGTTCTACTGACTGGGTAGAGTCAAGAATAGATATGATTACAAGAGCTCCTTTTGAGCAGGGAATTGTTACAACAAGAGAAATGATTGAAAACTCAGGCTATGAGTTCATACCAACAAGATTGATAACAAAAGAAGAGGTGGATGATGACTTTAAGGATGAGTCAGATATAATCGATAGCGTCACATCAAAAGAAGGTATGTATGAATTGCTTAATAATTATATGGAGCTTGTGAATCTAGTTATGGGATTTATGTTGGTTTTAGCTGTTTTGCTTGGTGTCACTGTGTTGTATAGTCTTGGATTACTAAGTTTCGAAGAGCGTAAAAAAGAAATGGCTACTTTAAAGGTTTTGGGGTTTGATACAAAGAGTCTTATTAGTTTAATGATGAAACAAAATCTAATTTTGGCTTCCATTGGAGTTATTATTGGTATTCCACTTGGAATTGGAATGCTGAGGTTATTGTTAAATTCTCTTGGAGATTCAATTGATATTCCTGGAAGAATAAATGCTTTATATGTTCTTCTGTCAGCAGTTATGACAGTTATTATTTCTATAATGGTAAACTATATGTTTACTAGACGAATCAGATATATGAATATGGTGGAGGAAACAAAAAGCGCTGAATAAAAAATATTAAGTTTTTATTTTGGAACTAAGGTTTTATTAAACAACAACGTAAAAAATAGATTAATAGTTATTTACAAATAATTTGATTGTCTATATAATGTAGATAAGAAAAGGTGCTACCGATAGACGGTCGCCCTAGCTTATATGGTTACTTAGAACCGCAAAGTTTGGACGCTTGGGCGGTTCTATTTTTTTGTCTTGCTATTTCGACCTACGGAATAGCCAAGACTGAAGCAAGTAATACATAAACTAGTAACAGCTATAAAATCCGATAAAGTCAACATGACATTGTCCTCCTACGAAGATTCCCCTACGGGGTTATGTAAACGAAGTTCACAGTACTCCGATAATCAGGCAACCGCCTATCCGTTATTGATAGCACCCATACAATTATATTATCAAATTAGTATTTACTTTACGATGCTAGCTTTCATAAAATATAATACTCATTAAGACATTATTTTATTTGTAATCATC
>CAJOMD010000054.1 GCA_905235555.1 uncultured Eubacterium sp. | reverse complement strand
TTTTTTATTGGTAAAAGGTATTTATTCCAAGCTTCCTTGTCTAGTAGTAATGTTGGATCTAAAACTTGTGAAGCATTAATACCCATATCTTTCAAAATACTAACAGCGCTATCCTCTCTAACAGCAATGCTTGAGTATTTACTTAGCCACTGTTTATAGTAGTTTTCCATTTCTTCTGTTATTTCGGTGTGACCAAAGCTGGCAGCATACGCTATCTTCTTCCCATTTGCAAATGACAGGAGGTAAGAATTATCATATGTTCCATTTGCTACAGGCCCCCACACCTGGTCACTACCTGTCATATAGACATCCGCTTTTGGTGGATTGCTTTTTAAAGATTCAGGACTGGTGTATCTATCACTTAATGCAAGAAGTTCATTTCTTTCTTTTTCAAAACGCTTTCCAGACTTTACACTCTCTGGTTGTCTCATCAAAAGATATAGTGCTTTTTTAATCGGATTATTATTCCACTCTTTTTTCTGCTTTAGCAATGTCTTTTCATGTTGCTTGTAAGATTCATCATCACGAATATAATCCACTATCTCGCACTCATGTCCCAAACTCTCTAACACTTTTTGTGTGGCAAAAGCTTGTAGTAATGAACCATAATTTGCTATTGCATGTCTAGTAATAACTGATACCTTCAAAAATCTTTACTCCACTTATTTTTACAGATATTATTTCATCTGTTCTGCAATATCTGCATCTACTATTTCTTCGCCTGATTTATCTTTAAGTTGCTCTTTACTTGCCTCACTAAGTCCATCGTTTAATACTGCATTAAAATCGCAAGTACTGCATTTATCTAGTTCTTCTTTAGTAACTTTACCATCTCTGTAATCTCTTACTATCTTTAGTTCATACATTGAGTATTTTTTCTTAGTCCAGAATTTAATCTTGTGTCTAAATACCCACCATGCTGGTTTCCAAATATATTTTCTCATAGCTGGTGATACTGAGCCTATCATCCAACAATCTCTGTCGCAACAACGGACTTTGTTTCTTACCTTATCAGCTTGTTCACTCTCCCAGAGTTCATTCCACTCTTTTACTTCGTTCACATTGCCCATAACTTCTTTATCTTTTGTTCCATTACATGGCATTACATCACCATAAGGATCCACAAAGAATGTATCAAAAGCCATATCGCAAGGAAGAAGTCTCTTTTGTCCATAAATATAATTAATCAATCCATGATTGAAATATGCTCTAAACCATTTCTTAGGACTGTTTGATGCTAGAAGTTTATTAACTAACTTTTCAAACTCTGCTGCTACCATTGGTCTATCATGAATGATGTTCTTTGCTTCCACAAAGTAAAACGAATTATGAAGCGAAGCTGTAGCAAACTCCATATTCATTTCATTTGATAAATCATATAGTGCTACTAAATCCTTAGCATTAGCATCCTGTACTGTCATACCAAAGCCTACATCCTTCATTCCCATCTCAACTAGTTTCTGAAGTGTAGTGTAGCCTTTGTTAAAGCCATCATCTAATCCACGGATTTTATTATTTGTCTCTTCTAATCCTTCAATAGAAATTCTTATTCCAATATCAGGGAATTCTTTACACAAATCAATGATTCTGTCTGTGAAGAATCCATTAGTTGAAATAACAATACGGTCACTCTTCTTATAAAGTTCGCGAACGATATCTTTTAAATCTTCACGAATGAATGGCTCTCCACCAGTAATATTTGTAAAATACATTTCCGGTAGTTTCTTAATAGCCTCTACTGTTATTTCTTCCTCTGGTTTAGATGGTGCTTTAAATCTGTTACACATATTGCATCTAGCATTACATCTATATGTAACAATAACTGTTCCATTTAGTTTCTTTGTACTCATACTTGTTTCCCTTTTTATTTATAATACTTAATTATTTTTTCGTAGTACTGTTCAATATCGTCAAAATTTATATCTTTACAATTTCTTGAATACTCGTCTGTCTTTTGTTTGTTTTTATACAGACTGCTTATCTTCTCTTTTAGTTCTTCTCTGTTTCCACTCTCAAATAATTCGCCAGTCTGTCCTACCTTTATAAGTTCAGGTATTCCACCGATATTTGCTCCAAGCACTGGTGTGCCATACATCTGACTTTCCATTACTGAGAACGGACAGTTCTCATACCATTCAGAAGGATAAATACTAAATCTAGCTTCCCTAATTAATCTTTCTAATTCTTCACCAGATTTAAAACCTACATTTTTAATATTTGGTATATCCTTAAGTTCATTCTCTAGAGGTCCAGTTCCAGCAAATATGAAGTTCACATCTGGTAGTTCTTTGCAAGCCTTAATCAAAGTATCTATTCCTTTTTCTTCAGAGAATCTTCCAAAGTAAAGTGCATAATCTTTTTTCTCTACTTCTTCGGCTTCTACTTTATCTATAAAGTTATGAAGCGCTACCGTTTTATCTTTAAATATAGGATTGGTGTCCATCTTGCTCTTCATAAACTCTGAACAACAAATCATAGTATCTATCTTCTTATATACACCTTTCCACTTCCAAAACTTAGCCTCTGCCATACCTATAGCAGATTTCATAGTGGAACCGTGAATACATTTTCCCTTGAAACAACAAAAAAAGTGTCCACCAACACATTTTTCGCAGTTCTCGTGTGTTGCTGGATTATTCATCATATGGTTAGGACAAATGAGTTGATAATCATGTGCTGTGAAAATAATCTTTACTTTATGCTTTGTCTGCTTTTCCCATTTTCTAACTTCCAAAATAATGGATGGTGTGAGTTGATAATTAAAGTTATTAATATGTACAACATCTGGTTTGAAGTCATCTAGTACTAATCTGATTTTCTTTCTAGCTTCTTTTGAATAAATGGTTTTAAGTGGATAAGTTAATTTTGATAACTTGCTTCCCTCATGAAAGTCCATATCTGTAGTATAAGCATTAACACTATTACCTACGCATCTTCCTTCATGTTCCATACCAAAGTATTCTACCTGATGCCCTTTTGTTTCTAAGTATTCACCAAGTTTGAACATATATGTCTCAGATCCACCATTTGGATATAAGAATTTGTTAACCATTAATACTTTCATGCGACACTCTCTTTTTTAGAAAATTTCTTTGATATATAATTACCAACTATTTCTATTACTTTTTTAAGAATAAATGCAAACATAATACTTCCTGCTAAAACTAAAATAGTTGTAATCGCATATTGTAATGCACCGTTTCCAAATTTATGAGTCAATCCAAGTTTTTCTACTACTCTGAAAATAACCATATGTGATAGATATATTTCCATTGAAATGCCAGCTATAAACTTAAACACTTTGTTATCCAAGACAGTAAACTTATTATTCACTGATATTGCATACATTACCATTGCACTAAGCATTATTATTGATACCCAATAATTCCTATTTGACATAACACAAGCAACTATTGATACCACTACTATCCCTAACATTATCCATCTGTTTATCTTTTCTATTTGTTCTCTGTATAAATAAATAAGTCCTCCAACCACAAAGAAAACTCCACTAAACAAGATATTACTTATGTCAAGTTTGAAGTAAGTGGCTGCCACAAAGTGCCAAGCACATGCAAGCACAAAAACTATCCATGCTCTTCTCTTATTCTCAATAAGAACACAGAAGAAGGGGAATATCATATAAAAAATAAAGATCAATCCTAGAAACCAACCTACACCAATTACTGATAATCTTTTTGAGGTAAATCCAAACATTAATGTAATATCAGCGAAACCTTCATATATTTTAGCCATGGTTGGTTTCATAAGCACATCAATCAATACCAATATTGCGAAGAAAGGCAATACTCTTATAAATCTTTTTTTATAAAAGGAAGTTAAATCTATTTTATTGTCTAATATTTTTCTATAGTATCCACAGCACATACCAAATGCTGAAACAATGAAAAAAAGATTAAGCATCGATTTGCATAAATCTATTACTGTGACAGCATGAGAATTAAGTACATAACCTCCATTGCTTCTCATATGTACCAAAATAACTCCAAAGCAGGCAATTACTCTCAACCCATCTATAGCATCATATTTTTTTACAATATTATTACTCATTTACTACTTTTGTCCTTCATATAATTTAACAGTTTCATCCACTACATTTTCCCAATTATACTTATCGCAAATATAATCTGCTGCTTGTTCTTGATACTCTTTTACAATCTGTGGATTTTCGCAAAGAGTTTGAAGTTTTGCTCTTAAGTCTTTTACATTTCCTTTTTGGAATGATAATGCTTTGTCTCCTACCACCTCTGTACACTCTGGTATGTCTGATGTTAGACAGCA
>CAJOMD010000053.1 GCA_905235555.1 uncultured Eubacterium sp. | reverse complement strand
CTATTTTAGTTAGTCTTAACTAACTTGTCAACAATTACTTATTCTATCTTTATTTTTAATCTCATTTGTTTTATAATTTCTACTATGAATTACGCAGAATTAAAAACTTACGACGTGGCAAACGGTCCTGGAATTAGGGTCTCTTTATTTGTGAGCGGATGTACTCATGCTTGCAAAGGATGCTTTAACGAAGAGGCTTGGGACTTTGATTATGGAAAGCCATTTACCGATGAAGTGATTGATCAGATAATCGACACTATGTCCTTTGGCGCATACAGAGGAATGACTTTTTTAGGCGGCGAGCCACTTGATCCAAAAAACCAGTCTGAAGTTTTAAAGACTGCAAAAAGAGTTAAGGAAGTCTACCCCCAAAAAGACATATGGCTATTTACTGGTTACCTTTATGAAGATTTGACTGGTGATATGGCTGAGGAGTGTCCTGAGTTAAAGGAGATTTTGTCTTTGGTGGATGTATTGGTAGATGGTCCTTATGTGGAAGAGCAAAGAAACATCATGCTACTCTTCCGCGGCTCAGAAAATCAGAGATTAATCGATATGAACAAGACTCGCGAGGAAGGTTCGGTTGTTCTTTGGGAAAGAGAAATATCGAAAGGATAAAACATTTTACAATAGACTATTTATTTTGTCGATTATAACAATTAGGAGGAAATATGGCGGTTGAAATTAATATCAAAAAGTTAAAAGATAATGCTATCATTCCAACATACGGAAGCGACTATGCAGCAGGCGCAGACCTTTATGCCTGCTTAGATGAGGATTTGACAATCAACCCTCACGAAACTGTTTTTGTTGGAACTGGCATTGCAGTGGAGATTCCTGAAGGATACGCAGGTTTGATTTATGCTAGATCTGGTCTTTCATGTAAGAGAGACTTAGCTCCTGCTAATAAAGTGGGTGTGGTGGATGCAGACTACAGAGGAGAAGTAACTGTAGCACTTCACAACCACGGAACAGAGCCACAGACTATCGACAAAAACGAGCGCGTGGCACAAATGGTAATTGCTCCATTCTTGGCAGCTTCATTCAACGAGGTGGATGAACTATCAGACACAGTTAGAGGCACTGGCGGATTTGGTTCTACCGGCACTAAATAATTATTGCATTTCAAAAGGCTTGAGATTATCTCAAGCCTTTTTTGTTTACTTAAATTTATATTTCTTTTTGCCTATTATAAACTTCTTTTTCGTACCCTTCTTCGCTTTATTTTTCTTTAGAAGTTTTATTTCCTTCTTAGTAAGTTTGGACTTTGTTGCCTTATAAACATCGCCATCTATCTTATATTTAGCATAATACTTGATAGTTTCCTTACTCTTCATGTTGATAAATTTATTTTTTGTAAATGTAACTTTCTTTACTCCCGCCATAAGGAAGTTGTAATTATAACGTTTGTTTGCCTTTCCATTAGAGAAGGTATTATTTTTCACAATCACCTTTCTCCAGTTAAGCATTCCAAGAGGCGACATTACTTTGTTACACTTGTTATTAATAAATTTAATATTTGTGTGATACTTTCCGCCAGAGTAACGATGAGTTCCCATGGCCCTAACTAGATTGTTAAAAGTACAATTTGAAACAGTTATCTTGGTGTTAGGAGTCTTATCGGCTTTGCTCCACTCCTGCGAGAAACCACCTGTCCAATCATCATTAGTATCTAGGTTTATGGCTTCTTTGTTGTGCTTGCTATTGTCAGCCATATTTTTAAATGTACATTTATTAAACGATACATTTTTACATCCGTCCATCTCCACTAGATGTCCTTTTTTAACGTTCTCAAATGTAATTCCTTCAAAAGACACATTTGCGTTGTTTGCCATAACCACGCAAATAGCCATAGTTGAGCCATTATTCTTATTGTTCATGTTAAAGACAGTTCCGTTGCCTTTAAAATGGATATTGTGCTCTCCTTTGTAGCCAGATACTTCGTCCGTCCCAAAGACTTTGTCGAAGCTGATTAATTGGAAGAGCGTGCTAGATGTATCACTACCAAACACTTTATTTAAAGTTACATTCTTTTCAAATTTAATAGTAGTTTTTGATCCCACACAGAGTGTGTTTGTGACGTAATATGTTCCACTCTTTAAAGTAAGTGTTCCTCCACCTGCTTTATCTATGTCATATAACGCATTCTTAATCCTGCTATAGTCAGTAGAGTAAACTGTTCCACTTGCTTTTTCACCACTAGGGCTAACTGTAATGTTTTTGGCTTGGACGCTCTGTCCAAATATAAACGCCGCCCCTAACATTACTGATAAAATCATTATTATCTTTACTGTTTTTTTCATTGCTTTTCTCCACATTTCTTTACCATTCAAACTCATGATCATCTATATACACATAATTGCTTGAGCATTTAATTGCTTTATTATCCTTAAAAGCCTTTAAATTAGCTGCAGTCCATTTAGATTTAGTTGGTGGATATGTTTCATAACTAGTTTGATATGGATTTTCATATTTTACTAGATGATATCCGTTGCATTTTTCCATTGTGTTCTTAGTAAAAGTCAAATTTCTAACTCCTGCCAACAAGAAATTGTAATTAAATTTTGCATTAACTTTACAGTCACTAAATTTATTATTTTTTATAACAGAATCTTTCCAATTGACAATTCCCAAAGGTGTGCTAACCTTAGTCACTTTATTGTTTATAAATTTTATTTTTGTGTGAAACTTCCCTTTAGAATACCTATGTGTGCCTACCGCTCGCATCAGTTTATGAAATTTGCAATCTTTAATTGTAACATTGTAGTTTGGTGTTTTATCTCGCTTACTCCACTTTTGCGAGAACCCGCCTGTCTTCTTATCATTAGTATCAAGATTGATAGCTTCCTTGTTATAGTACTTATTAGTCTTCATATTCATAAATTTACATTTAATAATCTTAACATTTTTACAACCATCCATTTCTATCATATGGCCTTTTTTGATGTTTTTAAATGTAATACCCTGTATAGTAACATTTTTGTTGTTGCCCATCACAATTCCTATGGCATTTGCGCCATGCGGATTTTTATTTTTCATATCAAGGATAACTTTCCCTTTTCCAATGAATTTAATATTTTTTTCGCCATTATGCTTTTTAGTCACATTACTTCTGCCGTATTTAGAATCCGCCAAAAGTTGGAACATAGAAGAAGATGGTCCGTTGGTCTTAACCAGTTTTACCCCGTCCTTAAACTTAATAGTTACATTTGATGGGACAAAAATAGCATTTGATATTCTATATGTTCCTTTCTTTAATACTAATGTTCCACCATGCCCCTCAAACTTTTGCATATATGATCTAATTAAAAAATACCCATGATTGTTTTTGTTTGTGCTAAAACCTCTGGCTGGTTTCGAGTTTGGTCCTACTGTGTATGTCTTTGCTTCCACATTATTTGTGCCTACGGCAAAGGCCGCTATTCCAACTAATGTAATTACTACTATTAATATAGTTTTTTTCATTTTGTTCCCCTCCATTCCTTATATAACAAGACATTCATTATACCACAATAATACCAATATAGTATTGACAACAAAAAGTTTTTTTACTACAATATTTCCTGATGTCTGTGTCCGACGTCCGCATTCCAAAGGGCACAGATGAGAGCGAAATAAACTTCCAATCTCTCTCAACGGAAGTTTCAAACAGATTTCACGGAGGTGGACAATGGCTAATATTAAGTCAGCTAAGAAAAGAATTTTAGTTAACAAAACTAAATATGAAAGAAACAAGGCGGTTAAGTCTGAAGTTAAGACAGCTATCAAGCGTGTTGAGGAAGCAGTAGCTAACAAGAACGCTGATGAAGCTAAGGTGGCATTTACAGCAGCATCTAAGCTTATCGATAGCGCATGTTCAAAGGGTGTATACCACAAGAACAACGCTGCTAGAAAAGTTTCAAGATTAGCTAAGTTAGTTAACACTATTGCTTAATAATTTAAGCTAAATAAAACTCAGATTCATTTGAATCTGAGTTTTTTATTTTGTGGAATATTTTACGATCAGTAGTTCCACTCCTATGTTTGGGTCAATCAACCCTTTTTTTATTTTATCTTCCGTCTCTACGCTATCTTTTAAACCTTCCTTTAATTCATCTATCGTAAAGTTTTGTGATTGCTTGATACATTTGTCTACGACAAAGTACTGCTGGCCCATCGTTTTTTGTATATCGCCCTTATTCATTCCGCGACCTTTCAAATCCTTTGCTTGAAGAAGCAAGTTGAACTGTCTACTTATCATTCGAAGAATAGAGAATGGTTCATTTTTATCTGTAATTAGTTCATAGTAACAATCAAGAGCTTTCTTCTGATTCTTATATGACATCTGATCCATTAAATCAAAAATCCTAATGCTTAGTTGCTTACTACAAACGGCATCTATATCTTCTTTCTTTATGACAGGTTTGTTCATACAGTAGCAAATGAGTTTCTCTAATTCGTTTGAGAGAATCTCCATATCCACTCCTACCATCGAGATTAGATATGACATATCTGCCTTTGTTATTTTCTTTTTGCTGTTCGCCAAAACCTTTGCCGCCCAAACAGAAACATCCTGCTCACCCTGCTTTTCTATTTTAGCGACATATCCGTTTTCTTTTATTGCTTTGTAAAGTTTACCTCTCTTATCAACTTTCCACTCCACAAATACCATATGTGGATTCAGGAAGTTCAGGGATAAGTTCAGCTAACGGCTCTCCTTCCGATGAAAAAAGGTTAGTGTTTTCTGCCACTATTATTTTTTTCTCGGCAAAGAAAGGTGAACTCTTGGCGTTTTCTACAAGCTCATTTACATCAATGTCGTTTCCATTGTAGTAAGACTCGTTCATGTTGTTGCCGTCAGTTATAGCCTCAACCATTTGCTTTGTATAAACGCCCTTCAAATAATCTTCTTCGCCTACAAGAACAAGAAGATACGCGTTTTTAAAATCTTTATTTTTTATATCATTCGTTAGTTGTTTCATCGTCCCTCTGTTTGTAAGCATGTATTTTTCTACGTAATAATCTAAAGTTTATTAATAAAACTACCATAGCAACGATTACTGATATTGTGATCGCTGGCGGAAACCAAATAAGCGCAACTATGATACCAATCAATTTTGTCGATATATCTAATATCATTCCGCAACGAAGATATTCCACTCCATAGTTTAATGCTGGATTGTGCTTCCTCAAAAGTTCCGCACTTATAAAGTTAGTAATTGTTATAAGCAATACATCTATTCCGTAAAGCAACTGTGGAACTAGCGCAAAAAAGTTGCGTCCTAGATAAACCACCCAAAACGGAAGCATAGATGAGAAGAATAACATAATTATGTTTATCCACATCACACCCCTAGTAATGTATTTAACATTATTCCAGAGCGTATGGATGTTCATCCACATCATTCCTAAATAGAAGAATGAAATTGCATACACAACAATCTGGAACATTAGTCCTTTAACATCGTTCCATTTTGTTCCTTGCGGAACAGCAAATTCCAAGACTACTATTGTCATTATGATTGCCATCATAGCATCAAAGAATGCTTCAAACCTGTCTTTTCTCATCTTCGTTCCCCTTAAGCTTATTCTTATCCATTATACTTGTTTGCACAATAAATTTGCAATGTTTATTTTAATGTTATTTAGAGCTTTAGTAAAATATTTTTCAACTAGAGTCCTTGATAAATGTTTCAACTTCTACATTTTCTCCATCAGAAATAATACTTATTCCTCCCTTCTCATCGGTTCTAATATACTTACATCCTATATCCCTTAGTCTTTTCAAAACCTCCGGTGTGGGATGTCCATATCTATTTCCTTTTCCTGATGATATGATTCCAATCTTTGGTTTTATTGCATTTAGGAATTCTTCCGATGATGAGTATTTTGATCCATGATGTCCTACTTTTAAAACTGTGTACTGTTTCACATCATTTATGTATTTTTCCTGCGTCGAAGTTAAGTCGCCTGTAAGCAACATTGAGTAAGAACCGTACTCTAGACTTAAAACAATCGAATAATCATTTATGTCATCTGAAGACGTATCTACAGTTGGGTGTATGCATTTGAAATGCGTATCACCGAATTCTAACTCATCACCTTTCTTAATAGAATGAACTTCTATTCCTTTATCTATAGCAACTTCTTGCACTTTCGAAAGATGCTCATCATACACTTTCATA
>CAJOMD010000052.1 GCA_905235555.1 uncultured Eubacterium sp. | reverse complement strand
TGTAAATTTTGCGAATTTGCTTCTATTAGAGAACTTGTAAATTTTGCGAATTTTCCTATTAGATAACTTGTAAATTTTGCGAATTTGCAACACAAAAAAGACACTGGCGTTACGCCAGTGTCTTAGTAGATTAACTTTCATTATTTACTATAATATTTTTTCTTTCCTACTTTTACATAAGCTTTTACTTTGAATTTATATTTCTTGCCAACCTTCTTAGAATACTTAGTCTTTTTATTTCCTTTTAGAACTTTTAGTTTCTTTAACTTCTTCTTTCCACCGTAAACTACATAGCCTTCGGCGCCCGTTACTTTCTTCCAAGTAACTTTGGCTTTCTTCCCTTTTCTTTTAACCTTTATAGATGGTTTCTTAAGAGTTAGTTTCTTTGTAATGTATGTAAATGGTGAATATGTTTTAACGTTTTCATTCTTTACAAATGTTCTGATTCCGAATTTATACTTAACTCCTGGTTTTATTTTCTTTACTGTGTAAGTATTAACATCACCAGTAAGAGTTTTTATAACTTTAAATTTGCCACCGGCTATACTTGCCTGTATTTCTACTCCGTCCACTAGACCGTTGTTGTACCAGTCTAGATAGATACCTGTGGAGCCTTTCTTGGACGCGGTTAGCATATCCACGTAATTGTTGTGGGTGTTTTTCCACTCTGTCTCTAAATAGTTTACTCTGTTCTTTAGCCAATTTTGTAAAAAATCTACGCTCGCCTTAAATGTAGCAGGCTGTGGATCTAGTTCTAGCCCTGTAGGATTATCACAAGTAGAATATCTCTTTGTTAAACTCCATCCTGCTCCACCTTGATCTACGCTAGCGTAATTTCTTGCAAATGAAGCACCGTACTCTGTTGTAAGTTGACTAATCTGACTCTTGCCCAATGAATTGTCAGTATACATATTCTGAATTCTATTTTTCATCTGAGCAAGTCTAGCCTTAACCTTTGCCACAAACTCATCACTCTGCATCAAGAATCCAAACCACTTCATCTCTGTACAGTGTAGGTTTTTGTAGCTGTCGTTTCCTTCGTAGTATGCTTTATAGAAGTACTTTGATGCGTTGCCCGAAGACAAATCTATATCCCAGATAGGACCTGCGTACATCTTTCCATTTTTGCAAAAGAATCTAGTTGAACTATAGTTAAAGTCTACCGACTTAAAGATTTCGCAAACTATATAGAAGTTTACAAATGAATCCACATCTATATACTGGCTATATTCTGACATGCGGTTTGTTTTCATAGCATCTTCTGCTCTATTAATAACCACATTTGCATTGTCTAACTGCTCCTTTGTAGGGACTTCAGGCACATTAAACGCAAATCTAACACCAGCCTTTGACTTAGTATATGTAACGTCTGACTCGTATCGCTCACGCTCTATCTCTATTAGGAAATCTTTTGTTTCTTCGTCTTCTCCAATATCCACTTTATTTGCTCCGGCCTCCACTGGCTCAGTTACCAAATAGTTTCCCTGCAAAGCGCCGTTGTAGTAAATGTCGCAGAAATGACTTTGGCTTACATATGGAACACCCATAGCGGTTGCCAAGTCAAATCCCAACTTGTTTCTCATCATTGTTTTATCGAAGGCGTTTGCTAGCACATTCCAACCTTTGCCCTCGTCCATTCCAAATAAAGAATACTTTTTGTTAAATTTAATCTTGAACGGTTTCTTCTCGGCCTTGGATGTGGAATTTCCACGAAGCTTAACGCTAGATGAAGCATCCGTCTTTACCACTGTTCCGTCTTTGTCCACTACTTCCAGCGTGGCTGGAACATACTCCTTTTGCAAACTCTTAAGTGCCGTATCGCTCGTTATATATATTCTATCTATATCCGAGCCCTCATATGCACTTACATTCACAAAAAGTCCAGATGCCCATGTCAGGGCACCTAGACTCATTACAACAATAGCTACTTTAAATAACTTTTTCATATTGTTCTCCTGAAATACTTAAGTTCAAATTTATTATCAAACTTGTAAATATTGCTATTTACCATTTCAAATCAATAGTAAATCTTTCTGCATTTCCACACTCAACCAATGTGCTTTGATCAAATACATCATCGTAGCAGAAACCATATGCTCTGCCCGAAACTGAGATTGAATGGAAGAATGCAGCGTATTCGTTACATACCTCTCCAGTCTTGTAGTAAGTATTTGGCTTGCCCCAGTTTTCTGGAGTCATAGCCACACCCCTGGTAAATGCTGCACAAAGCTGTGCTTCTATTGCTAATTCCACGCTTGCATTTTGAGGATTATTTGCATTTTCTGTACTTATCCTATTGAACGCTCCTCTTCCCTCTAGCATATCTTGCGTAGATGGTTTATCGATGTAATACTTGTTGTTAAATATAATTCTGTTGCCTGAAACTCTACCAGTAAATGTTCCTGTCTCTGAAGAGAACGTCAAATCTTGACTCGCATATTTGCTCCAGAATCTATTGATGTAATCATCAAAATAGTTTCCGTACTGCTTACCTTCGCCAAATGAAGACTTAGCTGGGCACATAATTCTCTCATCCGTAATCAATGTCTTGAATGGAGCAGAAACTGTATTTCTAAATAAATCAAACGTCTCAGATCTAGTCTTCATATCGCCCACGCATCTATCGTATGCACCATACTCGTCAGTAAGCCTTGCAATCATTGGGAAACTGAAGAAGTCTACTCTTGTCACGTTTCCATGGAATGTAATTGAATCATTTACTGACTCTGTGGTGAACTCTAAATACTCAAATAATGTATGCATGTTTGCATCACTTGGATTATTCGTGTCAGGTCCTGCATATCCAACATTCTGTCCTGAACCATTAAATGTAATATAAACTGGCTCGCCGTAACTTAGATACATTCTTCCCGACTCGATAGCTGGAAGTTGAACTGATTTATTCTGTGCCAAAGTATGCACAATCTTTGCTGAATAACTTCTATTTCCAATTTTTCCATCGTTGTCTGCAGAACTTGCCTCTATTAGATTTCCATCGGCTGTTAAATAAGCCATTCTATGAGTTTTCGGATTACGTCCCACAATTATCCAGTAAATCTGATTGTCAGAATATTTTCCATTAGTCTTGTTATTAAGCTGAAGAACCATCTTGCCATCTTCTTTTTGAATTGAATCATCAATCTCTGGCATCATTTCTTCAGGGATAGCCGTAGTTTGAACTTCTGTCTCAGCAGTTCCTGACACATTTATAGTGCCAGATGTCCATTCAGACTCTGTCTTTGCCTTGGAATTAACTGTGGCAATCGAAACTGTATGATTACCCTCTTTAGAAACAGGAATCCTAAATTCCTGAGCAGTCACCTTAGTTCTAACTCTATTACCATCTATATAAACATTGTAGCAGTTTATTTCACCTACTCCCCAAACCACTCTAATAATTCCGCTGTCTGGATTTCCTAAAACCAATCCAAATGGTTTTGGAAGTGTGGGGTCGGTTATAAACTCTGCACTAGTAGGTTGTTCGCTTTTTGTAGTTGTAGGCTTGACTGTAGTAGCTACAGCTTGAGTAGTTGTTGGTTTCACTGTAGTTGGAACCTGTGTAGGGACAGCTGTTGGTTCTACCTGTTTGGTGATAGGTTCCACTGCCTTGGTGGCAGGTGGAGCTGCTGTAGGCTCAACCTTCTTTGTTGGCACCACTTTTCTCTTTGCCTTAACCGTAATCTTGCACTTATATTTTTTCTTGCCAACCTTAGCAATAATTTTAGTTTTTCCAGGTCTAAGCGCTTTCACTTTGCCCTTCTTGCTAACTTTAGCAATCTTCTTATTCTTAGATTTCCACTTAACCTTTACTTTTTTAGGTTTATTTTTTATCTTTAATTTCTTCTTTTGCCCAACGACCAATGTCATTTTCTTTTTGCTGATTTTAGTTTTCTTTGCAGCAAAAGAAGAATAACTTGCCAATGGTAATAGCGTTATTACCATCGCCAAAGTTAAAGCGATTGCGAGTCCCTTCTTTATTTTATTCATAATCCGTACCTCCATCGTGTATTCATTATATAACAACACATTGACAAAAAAAATAGGAAACAAAATAGGAACGAATTATAGGAATATGTGTACTTTTAGCATTTTTACACAAAAATACCCAAAGGCATAAACCTTTTTCTTGCTAAAATCTCTTATTAACATTAAAATATTACGTATGAATAATTTTGATATGTCAGTATTAATAACGCAATTAATAGAGCTATTTCTTGTAATGGCTGTTGGATATATTGCGTTCAAAATGAAAATTATAAATCACACAGTATGCAGGCACTTATCTACATTCGTGCTCCAAATTACTATGCCAATCATGATTATAGATGCAGTGCTAAGTCTCGATAACAATCAAAAGCCTGGCACTTCCACTATTGTCACTTTGTTTGTTGCATCCATCTTGTTCTATGTGGTTATGCCAATCATTGCGTTTGTCGTTGTGAAAATTTTGGCGAAGACTATTCATATAAAGAAGTACCGCGAAGGATTGTACATGTTAATGATGGTGTTTGGAAATGTCGGCTTTATGGGATTTCCCATTCTTAAAGCTGCTTGCGGTTCAAACGGAGAACTGGCGGTCTTCTACGCAGCCATCTTAAATATTTTCTTTAACATTGCATTCTTCACATACGGTATTATGATTGTGGGATATGGCACTGAAGCTCAGGGAAAGATTTCTTTGAAGAAGTTTATTAGCCCTGGTATGATTTCATCTTTTGTCGGAATCGCGCTTTACGCATTTGGAATTCACTATCCAGCAGAAGGCCATGGAAATATGGTGACCGATATTTTTGAGGGATTGTTTGGAACAATTGGAGATTTAACACCACCTCTTGCTATGATTATAGTCGGTGCTACTTTAGCAAGTGTTGCATTGAAGGAAGTATTTAGTGAATGGAGAATATATGTTTTTGTTTTCATAAGACAAATTATAATTCCACTTTTATTATTCCCAGTATTTAAGATTTTTATTAAAGATAGTTTATTAAGCATTGTATTGTTTATTGAATTTTTAATGCCAATAGCAAACAGTGCCACTATTGTGGCAAATGAATATGACCTCGACAGTAGGTTTACCGCAAAGGCCATTTTCATTTCAACACTAGCATCAATTGTTGCAATACCACTGATACTGTGGCTGACAAGTTTTTATCCAATATAAAAAGAGACTAGCTTTTGCTAGTCTCTTGTAATTAATCTAAACTTTTCAAAGTTGGGAAAAGTAGCACATCACGAATGGCTTCTGAATCAGTAAATAACATTACCATTCTATCAATACCATATCCTATAC
>CAJOMD010000051.1 GCA_905235555.1 uncultured Eubacterium sp. | reverse complement strand
AAGTTTTGCTCTTAAGTCTTTTACATTTCCTTTTTGGAATGATAATGCTTTGTCTCCTACCACCTCTGTACACTCTGGTATGTCTGATGTTAGACAGCAATTTCTATAACTCATTGCTTCTAACAAACTTAGCGGCATTCCTTCCACATCTGATGGAAGCACATAAACATACGCATTATCATAAAGTTCTTTTCTAGTAACGCCCTGAACAAATCCCGTAAAGATTATCCTGTCATCATCTCCTGCCAATTCTTTTACAGCCTTTGCGTAGTCTTCGGTATCTGAAATACCTCCGGCTATCACTAGTTTTTTATCTGTATTTAACTCCTTATATGCCTCTATTAAATATATCAATCCTTTTTCAGGAACTATTCTACTTAGGTAAAGAATATAATCTTCTTTTTCCAATCCATACTCTTTTCTGATTTTGTCTGGCTCTCTTTCGCTATGCCTCTCTACTCCATTAGGGATTAAAACAGTATCTCTACCATACGTTTCTTTAAAGTAGTTTTGCATATTTTTGCTAAGAACAATTATCTCATCAGCTTTCTTTACAGCCATTTTTTCTCCACGCTTTATATACCATGAAGCAAATCTTCCCCATTTAGATCTTTGCCAGTCTAGTCCGTGAATAGTAGCTATACATCTTTTTCTAAATAACTTTGGAATCCACATAACAGCGCAAGGCCCTTCGGCGTGATAATGAACCACATCAAATCCACCAAATGCCGCTCTTAAAGACGCAAAAAGAGATGATGTCATAGCGGCAAGTCCCTTCTTGTTAATGGTAAATACTCGCCTTACCTTGACACCTTTGTACTCGTCCAAGTGCTTTTCATTATATTGTTCTCCACTTACATGATGGCCTCTTCTGTTGTAACAAGTAACGTCATATCCTCTCTCCACTAAACGCACAGAGATTTTTTCCACCACTTGCTCCACACCACCTTCTCTAGAGGGTATGCGCTTGTGACCTATCATTGCAATTTTTTTGTTTAATGATTTAGCCAAATAATTGTTCCCCTATTTTTCAATTATTCTTTTACTCTTTTTCTTCTTTTGTTTCTTGTTCTTTTTTATCTTCAGCCTTTCCATATCCATATGCATAGCCATATTTGTAGCCGTAATATCTGCCATATTTCTTTTTAGAATGTGGAACGCGGTTAAGGACTGTTCCTAGTAATTTACATCCAACTCTATCTAACTGAGTCACTGCCTGTCTTACAATCTTTTTGGAAGCATATCCACTTCTAATAACCATTATCGCTCCATCACACATAGATGCGATAAGTGAACCATCCGCCACGTTGTCTAGTGGTGGTGAGTCTATAATCACATATTCAAAGTCATCTGATACTTTATTTAGAAGCTCTTTAAACTTTGGGTCTTCTAGAAGAATAGTTGGGTTTTCTAAAACATTTGTACATGGAATGAAATATCCATTTTCAATGTTTGTTCTATACACTACATCCTCATAAGTAGCATTTCCTGATAGGTAGTAGTCCATACCCTTTACTTCTTCTTCACTCTTCACTTTATATCTATTTGTGGCTGATGCTTTTCTTAGGTCAAGATCTATAAATGCTGTCTTGAATCCAGCCTCAGCCAACATTTTCCAAAGATAGATTGAAATAAAACTCTTTCCTTCATTTGGAACTGTACTAGTGATAAGTATTTTCTTTGTGCTCTCACCAGTGAACTTTACATTTATTCTTAATCTATTTAGTGCCTCTTCTAATGAAAATGGAAGGTCAACTAATTCTATGTTTACTTTTTTCATTATTTTGCCCTCCTTTTTTTGAATATTGGTTTCTTAGTTTTCTCATCGTCCTCTATGAAAATATCATTTTCAGGTATAACTGTAAGTGGTGCAAATCCAAATTCGTTTTCGATGTCTTCTGCTGTCTTTAGTGTGTCATCTAGTAAAAATTTGATAATTATAATCACGCAATAAATAGCTGCAAATAAAATACCACCTAGTAACAAGTATTTAAGATAACTTGGACCAACTTTTTTCTCATCTAGTTTTCCTCGCTGAACAATATTTGGTTTAGATGTGCTCATTGTTCTAGGTAAGTATGTTCTAAGAGACTCTAACAATGTGTTAGTTATTTTTTGAGCAGTCTTTGGATTATCTCCTGTAGTTGTTATTCTAAGAACTCTAGTATCTTCAGGATTATCAATTTCTATCATGCTTGATAACTTATCAGCAGTTATATCTAAATTTAGTTTATCAATAACGTCTTCCATTACAGGATAACTATAGATTAACTCTTCATAATCCTTTGTAAGAGCCTGTCCAATATTCAAATCAGCCACGTTAACTACAGCATCTTCTGATGCTGTAACAGCGTATAATTTGGCTGTAGACTGATATGTAGGATGCTTCATAAAATATGCATAAGCACTAAACAATAGCGCTCCCACTAAAAAGCAAAGTATAATGTAGTGAATATGGTTTAGTAGCATACCAAAAATTTTTCCCAAGTCCACTGTATCATCATCAATACTGTCCGCAGGCACCACTATGAAATCGTTTAGATTTTGTTCGTTTTGTTTCTTTTCTTTACCCATCATTGTTTCCTTTTATCTCCTTATCATTTTTGAGATCTATTTATCTATAATGTTTCCATTTTTATCTACTTCGTCATAGAATAATTTTCTTACTACTTCATCCAGGCTCTTCTTTTTAGGATAGAATGCATTATATCCATAATCGTCCTTCTTGCTCTTGCCCTCTATCTTGAAAGAACCTAAATACTTATTTTTAAGAACTGCTTTAGTAATTTTGCTTGTGTCGTTACCAGACATAGAAGTTATCATATAGCCGTTTAGGTTTCTGTAAACATTAAGTGGAAACTGAGGATTTCTATCTGTTCTCTCGCCCACTAGTTTCTTCAATCCCTTCATGTACTCGTTCTGTCTTCGCATTCTGCACTCGTTTGAGCCGTCGCCCACATTCATTCTATCGTGTACATAATGTTGTGCTTGGTCGTCACTAAGCTTAATAGTCTTTCCCTTTTTCAAAGACTTATCAGAATCTGAAAAGTCATCTTCTATTTTTACTGTGACACCACCCACTGAATTATTTATTATTTTGATAGCATCTTGGCTTAATGCAGTGTACTCATCTATGTACTGATCATGTAGCAACTCAGAAACAGCCTTCATTGTGTTCTCGCATGATTTTTCTTTGCCGTCAGCCACTTCATATGCCAATGATAACTGGATGTCTGTAGTGGCTAGGTAATTTCCATTTTCATCTAGCGAGTCCACTGCCGTTATAGTATCTCTGTCTATTGGAAGAAGCGCGTAAGTGTTTTTCTCCCTATCTATAACTAGAATGGTTATCACGTCTGCACGACCAGGATTATATGTGTCCTTTTCGTCTGCCTCTTTCGTGGTTTCTTCTGTGCCGTAGTTTGCTTCTTCTGTGGTAGGCCGCGTGGTTTCTGCTGTCAGTTTACCTTTCACATCAGTACCTATCAGTAGGTATGTTTCGATGTTTGGCTTAGGGACGCAATTCACTCCACCTATCTTTACGATTTTGTCGGTTCTGTTGTTTTTCGAGGTATCTTCAGATTCCCCTACAAAAAGGATTAGTATAATTCCTACTATACAGATGACCGCAAAAATGCTTAGGTAGATAACAGCGCTCTTTTGTTGTTTTATAGTTTCTCTAAAACCTTTTCTACCTTCACTCATATTTTACCTCTTACTTTAATGTGGCTAATCCGTGAATTAGATTGTAGCCTGCTTCAGGATATTTCTTTTCTAATACTACTAATACTGCTAAAAGGAAAAAGCAGATAATTGATAGTATTATTGCTGTTTTTCTAGACATCTTGTTTCTCCTATTTTTATGTTTTGTGGGCATTGTTCTATGCCGTTTTTAGGGTTCTTTGTCCTTGATATTTTTGTGCACTAAAATACCTGGGCACAATAACTTATAATTTATATATTTTATCATAATACCGATAAAAATACTATATATTATGGCTGTTATTTTTCGTATAAGTGATGATTTTTATATGTTTTTTCTGCTTATATGTCAATTATCAGTTTTTTTATAAATCCATTGTCATTGTGTTATAATTAGTATGATTTATTTAAATATTCAGAGGTTTATTATGTGGATTGCAGATAATTGGAAAGATTACGAAGTACTAGATACATCCTCCGGTGAAAAGCTTGAGCGCTGGGGTGATTTCTTTTTGGTGCGCCCAGATCCTCAGGTTATTTGGAGCACTGAAAAGAAGGATTATAGATGGCACAACCCTAACGGCCACTACTATCGTTCAAACAAAGGTGGCGGCGAATGGGAGTTCAATGATTTGCCTGAAGTTTGGCAGATTAATTATGGGGATTTAGTATTCAACCTAAAGCCTTTTAGTTTTAAGCACACAGGACTTTTCCCTGAGCAAGCTGTGAATTGGGATTGGTTTAGCGAATTGATTCGCGAGGCTAAGACTTCTCGTGATGAAATTAAGGTTTTGAATTTGTTCGCCTACACTGGCGGTGCTACTCTAGCGGCTTTGAATGCTGGAGCTCACGTTACACATGTGGATGCATCCAAAGGTATGGTCACTTGGGCTAAAGAGAATGCAGTGTCTTCTGGTCTAGCTGATAGACCATTAAGATGGCTAGTAGATGATTGTGTTAAGTTCGTGGAGCGAGAAATACGTCGCGGAAACAAATACGATGCTGTCATTATGGATCCACCATCATACGGACGCGGACCTAAGGGTGAGATTTGGAAGATTGAGGAAAGTATTTTCCCATTTATTGAGAAGTGTTCACAACTTCTATGTGATGACCCACTGTTTTTCTTGGTTAATTCATACACTACTGGTCTTCAGCCTGCCGTGCTAAGTTATATGATTAATATGGCTGTCGGTAGCAAGTTTGGTGGCAAGGTGGAAGCTGATGAGATAGGGCTTCCGGTTAGTTCTAATGGGCTGGTATTGCCTTGTGGGGCTAGTGGAAGATGGATGAGAGAATAGATTAATATTCTATTGAAATCAACTGATAAATGTGCTATTTTAAAGATAGAAAGAGGCGACACCGATAGTCGGTTAGCCCTTGTGTTAAGTTACAAAGTAACCGCCCAAAAGGACTAAGGGGCGGTTACTCTTGTATTCCGAACAAGAGGGTTCATACACCCTCCTATATTGAGGGCTAACCGCCTACCTTCTATGGTGACGCCTCAGGAAAATTATAAATTTTCCAATGTCACTTCACTTAACTCAAATCCCTCATCATTTATATCATTACATATTGAAACGATATACTTATCATTCATCTTGAATTGAGTGCATTTAATTTCTGTCTGATTTTTTATA
>CAJOMD010000050.1 GCA_905235555.1 uncultured Eubacterium sp. | reverse complement strand
ATTATTGAAGAATAAAATACCATACTAAAAATATATACTTATAAACGTTAATGAACCTTGATATACTACGCATATCAAGGTTTTATTATATATTGACATATATAATAAAAGTATTGTTCGAGGCGAAAAATGAAAATTAAACAACATGGATTAATTAGCAATTTCATATATGCATGGAAGATGTCTATAAAGGGTGGCAAAGGAGTTTTAGTTGCCACGCTTTTTATTGGTATTTTTCAAGCAATGAACGCTCTAGTTTGGGTTTACGCTCCAAAGTGGATCGTTTCTTTTGTTGAGAAACATTATTCAGTAACCAAGTTTGTTTGGTTTACTGTCTTAGTTTGTGCAGTCTTATTTATCTCTAATGCCCTAAATAGATATGGTTACACAAAACTTGATTACGAATTTGTAAAGACTAACGCATTTCTAGAAAGACTTCGTATGCGAAAGATGTTTAAGACTGACTTTAAGAATATGGAAAATCCAGACTTCCTCGATTTTGGTCAAAAAGCAAAGAATGCCTTATATCAAGGAAATGGTTTTCATGGAGTTCTTTACGAATCACACAATATCATTTCAAACTCTATCATCATCATTTTCTCTTCGGTAATGATTGGAATTAGAAATATTTGGGTTCTAATTGCTATTTTATTTATGGCAATAATCGTAGGATACATTCTTGGATGGTTTGGAAAGAGAGATAAGATTAAGTTCCAAGATGTCATGGCACCAACTAATAGAAAACTAAATTACTTAGAGAGAACATCTAAGAACTTTGATTTCGCCAAAGACATTAGACTTTTCAACATGTCTGGAGTTTTCAAAAGAGAGTTTGCGGTTCTTAACAATTTCTTCTTTAAGAAAAATAGACAGCATCATAACAGATGGATTATTGGCGCTTTATGTATGGAGTCAGTTTTGCTATCTGAGACTCTAGTTATGTATGGCTGGCTAGTATGGTCTGTACTAAAAGGCGAAATGGCTATTTCAGATTTATTATTGTTTATAGGATTAGTTAATTCCCTTCACAGAAATATCGGCTTTATGTCATGGATCTATTCTGCAGTTAAGACTAACACTCTAATGATTAACGATTATAGAGAATTTGTTAACTGGAAAGAGGATAGTGAGTCCTTTGCCGAAGGCGAGGGAGTAGAAAAAAACTTAGATTTCGATTCATATGAATTCAAATTTGAAAACGTCAGCTTCAAATATCCAGGACATGATAATTATGTTTTAAAAAATATAAATCTAACAATAAAGAATGACAGCAAGTTGGCTGTGGTTGGTATTAATGGTGCAGGAAAAACTACACTCATTAAACTGATTATGAAACTTTACAACCCAACTGAAGGTCGAATACTTCTCAATGGTAGAGACTTAAGGGATTTTGATAGAGATGAATACTTTAAGCTTTTCTCTCCAGTGTTCCAGAACATAGAGTGTTTTGCACTTCCTATTTTTGAGAATGTTTCTTTTGAAGTGGAAGAAGAGACTGATATGGATAAGGTGACAAGTGCGCTTGATAGAAGTGGTCTTTTAGAAAAGATTGATATGTATGATGCTGGAATAAGAGTTAACCTTCTAAAGATTTTTGATGAGAAGGGTATAGACTTGTCAGGTGGTGAGAAGCAAAAACTCGCTCTTGCAAGAGCTTTGTATAAAGATGCTCCAATTGTAATATTGGATGAGCCTACAGCTGCGCTTGACGCTTTGGCTGAGGATAGAATGTATAGAGAGTTTAACAATATGGTTAAAAACAAAATTGCCATATTTATTTCACATAGACTTGGAAGTACTAGATTTTGCGATCAGATTGCTATGTTTAAAGAGGGCGAGATAGTAGAACTGGGTACTCATAGTGAGTTGCTGGAGAAGAATGGAGAGTATGCAGAAATGTTTAACGTCCAGTCCAGTTACTACAAGGATGAGGAGGTGATTTCACATGGCTAGAAAGTCAGATAAATTAATGTCACCTAAAGACCTTGGAAGATGCTTTAAATATTTTACGAAGTTTGCTTGGCAGACGAACAAGACATATTACTTCTGGTTAATTCTAGGATTTGTGGTGGGAATTGTTTATCCATTCATCTCAATCCTTGGTACTGAACAACTAGTAAATGAGATTGCACCAGGTGGACCAAGAAGAGTGAGTTATTCAATCCTTTGGATTGCTGTTATATGCGTGGGTACTTGGCTTGGAAAAGTATTAGCAAAGGCCTGCGACGAACACAAAGGAAGAATAAATGAAAACTTTTATAAATATCTAAATACAAGAATCTGTATGAGTTCAATTCAAATGAAGTTTGCGAATACAGAAAATAGAAAAGTGTTAGATATAATTAAAAATGGTGAAAGAGCATTGAACGAGACTGACCATGTGAACGGTTTGGTCACGCCTATATTCACCATAATTCAGCAGACAGTTGTAGCCATGGGTGTAATAGTGGTAGTGGCTACTAGAGTTCCTTGGATGATTATTCCTATCGTGTTTGCGTTTACTACTAACTACTTCCTATCTAAAATAGATGTAAAGATTAGAAAGAAATACTTTGAAAAAATCGGTAACCTT
Source organism: uncultured Eubacterium sp. (assembly GCA_905235555.1). GTDB lineage: Bacteria > Bacillota > Clostridia > Lachnospirales > Lachnospiraceae > Eubacterium_G. The sequence goes on along the minus strand of CAJOMD010000050.1, from coordinate 3,012 downwards.
GAGAGAGGTAGTGATTATTATAATACAGAACTTATGGAGCCAAGATATGCAAAAGACATTAGACTTTATGATGCTGATGATGTGTTTGTAGATCAGTACAATGGTTTTGTAGGAAAACTTTATAAACTAGGAAAGCATTTTGCGAGAAAATTTATTATTCTTAGAAATACAAATGCATTTTTGAGAGCTGCAGCCAATATGGTCATTTATCTTTTGATTGGCTACTATGCTATAAAGAAGTGGATTAGCATTGGTACATTCGCTGCTCTTTTCCAGGCGGCTAACACATTTAATGATGCTTTAGGTGCCATTATTGATTCAACTATGCAGTGTTCATATACGGTTTCAGTTCTTAAGTTTTACATCGACTTTATGGAACAAGTTTATGTGGAAAAAGAAACTGGCGATATAGAAGTAGAAAAACAAGACTGTAAAATCGAGTTTAGAAATGTCAGCTTCAAATATCCAAATACTGATAGATACATTTTGAAGAACATTTCAACTACTATCAATAAAGGTGAGCATCTATCGATTGTTGGAAGGAACGGTGCAGGAAAGACCACGTTCATAAAACTTCTTTGCAAACTATATGATAATTACGAGGGCGATATACTTGTCAACGACAAAGACATCAGGGACATGAAGTTTGAAGAGTACGTGGAATTATTGTCTGTGGTATTCCAAGACTTTAGACTGTTTGCATTTAAACTAAAAGAAAACGTTACTAATTTCCGCGACAAAGACATAGACCTAGATTACGTATATGAGACATCAGGAGTAGCGGATTGGATTAACAGTCTGAAAGATAAAGATGATACTTACATATATAAGATGTTTGAAGAAGATGGTGTAGAACCATCTGGTGGACAAGGTCAGAAACTTGCTATAGCAAGAGCGCTATATAAAGATTCGCCGATTGTAGTTTTGGATGAGCCTACAGCTGCACTTGATCCGATAGCAGAGAACGAAGTTTACATGAACTTCGATAAACTAGTTAATGACAAGACTGCTATCTACATCTCACACAGACTTTCTTCTTGTAAGTTCTGCGACAGAATAATTGTGTTTGAAGGTGGACAGATAATAGAAGAGGGCAGTCACGATGACTTAATGAATTTAGAAAATGGCTTTTATGCAAATATGTTTAACACGCAAGCGAGTCAGTATAAAGAAGCAGAAGCTTAAAAATATAAAGAGATATTCTTTTACGAATATCTCTTTTTTATTTACTTGCAATAGAAAAATCTATGTGATAGAATACTTATCGTTGCGAGACTGAAGCGGTAACTATTGGTAAAACGCGAAATCAAAGTAATGCTGAAGAATCGCAAAAATACGATGCCGCATCGCCAAATGGTAAGGCACTGGACTCTGACTCCAGCATTTCTAGGTTCGAATCCTAGTGCGGCAGTTTAAAAAAACCACTTCGTATGAAGTGGTTTTTTAATGTTTAAATATTTGTTAAATGTTTAATATCGTAATAATCTGGAAGTCCGTCTTTGAAGTTTAAATCAACTTCGCCCTGAATTAATGGTCTAGCATATGTAACAAATTCATCAGTAACATCATTTCCTCTCTCATTAATCCATTCTCTAGGAACGTGTTTAACTAATCCAGCCACGTCGTTCACATCTGTAGTTCCAAGAGTAGTAGCGTATGGAAAATCTGAAATACGATTGATTGTAATCATAACTCCAGTCTCACCATTAATAGCAACTTCTGTTGCAAACTTTCCTTCGTCAAAGGCTTCATCTATATCTGTATATGATGTAAGATGTCCGGCAGTTCTTTGTGGAATGTTAATCTCAACTGAGCGAACCTTTACATCAATGTTATCTTTGATGATATACTCTAGAGCTTTTCCGGCACCGCTTAACTGGCTGTGTCCAAATTTATCTTCGGCAGCCACGCCTGCAGTTATGTATGTGCCGTCCTTATCTTTAATACCTTCAGAGATTGCAATCACCACGTTGTGGTATTTTTCAATGGCAGCTTTTACATCTTCAATAAACTCATCCTTATCAAATGCAGCCTCCGGCAAATAGATAAGATGTGGAACTGCACTGTACTCATTTCTAGCAAGAGCAGCAGCACCAGTTAGCCAACCTGCATCACGTCCCATTATCTCAACTATAGTTACGCTGTTGATTGGATAGATTGCTGTATCGTGACTAACCTCTAGTAGCGTAGTTGCAATAAACTTTGCTGCACTACCGTATCCTGGAGTGTGATCTGTCACGCACAAATCATTATCTATAGTCTTTGGAACTCCCACGCATTTAACATCGATGTCGTTTTCTTTGGCGTACTTGCTAAGTTTAGCAACAGTATCCATAGAATCATTTCCACCGATATAGAAAAATGCTTTTATTTCATATTTTTCAAACTGCTCAAAAATCTTTTTGTAAGTCTCTACATCTTCATCCGCAGTTGGTAGCATAAATCTGCATGAACCAAGGTACATAGAAGGTGTGTTACGTAGTTTCAATGTATCAATGTCATTTAAACTTACAACTTCATCATTCATAAAACCTTGGATGCCGTGGTATGCGCCGTACACTGTATCAAAACTATTTTCCTTTGCACCGGAAATCACTCCGGCTAGGCTAGCATTGATGGCGGCAGTAGGACCACCCGACTGAGCAACTATACAATTATTCATAATTTTCTCCGTTTCTTTATAAATAGTTTTTAAAACCATAATTAGTATAACCTACATCAAACTAAAAACCAAATAGAATATCGACAAATAACACCATTTATGTATTGAGAAAAGTTTGAGAATCTACTATAATAATGTGGAACGCTAAAAGAAAAATTAAGCGAGGAAAATGGAGGTACAAAATGTTAGTATCAGCAAAAGAAATGTTAGACAAGGCTAAAGCAGGCCATTATGCAGTTGGACAGTTCAACATCAATAACTTGGAGTGGACAAAGTGCATTTTACAGACAGCACAAGAGCTTAACAGCCCAGTAATCCTTGGTGTATCTGAGGGCGCTGGAAAGTATATG
>CAJOMD010000049.1 GCA_905235555.1 uncultured Eubacterium sp. | reverse complement strand
ATAACAGCATGTTTTGGACCAAACTTAGCAAGTTTTAGTAACAAGTCTTTGACCTCATCCATACTAGCATCCTCGCCAGGATACTTAACGCCAAGCATTAGTGATGCCTCAGAAATATTTGGAAGTATAATGTCTGCCTTTGAACAAAGTTTTGACATTTCTTTAGCAAAGTCTTCATCAAAACCAGCATAAAGTTGACCATTATCTGCCATAGCTGGATCCATAATAATTGTATTGCTATCATTTTTGAAAGTGTCAAAATAATCCGCCACAATATCTATCTGTCTTTTTGAACCAAGATATCCAGTGTAGATAGCGTCATAAAGCCTTCTTTTTTCCAGTGTTCTTTGATAGGCTCCATATCGTCAGTCAAATCACGGAAAGTAAAATCACTAAACTGCGTGTGCGTAGAAAGTACAGCAGTAGGAACTATGGAACATTCTATTCCCATAGCAGAAATGATAGGAAGAGCCACTGTAAGTGAACACTTGCCCACACAAGATATATCTTGAATACTCATTACTCGTTTCATAATTATTCACCCCAACTAGGGCCTATAGCCCCTAAATTATTTGAAATTATAATACTTTAGTGGTATTATGAGAATAACCAAAAACAGAAAAAATAATAATACCAGAAAAGGAACGTGTTATGCTAACTTATGATTTCTCATCGAGGGGAAATACCCCTATGTATGAATACTTGTATAACTGCATAAGAGAAGATATATTGTCGGGAAATTTGAAAGCCGACCAGAGGTTGCCGTCTAAACGAGAGATGGCTTCTAATCATGGAATTAGTATCATTACTGTTCAAAATGCGTATGAGCAGTTGTTGGTGGAGGGCTACATTTATTCGCAAGAGAAAAAGGGGTACTTTGTGAGTGAAGTAGACAGAGGATTTGAGATGGGAGAGACTAAAAAAACTTCTGCGCCAAAGAAAACCTCAGTTCCCAAGAAAGAAGAAAAACCTCTAGTAGACTTTTCATCAAATCATTTACTATATGATAGTTTCCCATTTAATACTTGGTCAAAAATTATGCGAAAGACTATCACGGACAGTGAGCCTGATTTTCTTGAAAGTCCTAATCACGCAGGAGTGGAAGATTTAAGGGCTGCTATTACAAATCATCTTCAGGACTTCCGTGGTATGCGAGTGGATCCAGAAAATATAGTGGTAGGTGCCGGCATGGAATACCTTTACGGCCTTATTGTTCAGCTTCTTGGCAAGAATCGTATGATTGCGATAGAAGATCCAGGCCATAAAAAAGTGGGAAGCGTCTACGAGAGCAACGGCGTCAAATGTATCCCAATTCCAGTGTTAGAAGATGGAATAGATTTAGATGCCCTAAAGGCTTCCAAGACCAAGGTGGTTCACCTTTCACCTTCACACCATTTTCCAACCGGATGTGTAATGCCAATCAATAAGAGAACTAAGCTACTTGAGATAGTAGAAAATGGCTTTGTGATAGAGGATGATTATGATAGCGAGTTTAGATTTAAAGGTCGACCACTCCCCACACTTCAAAGTCTTAACCCAGATAAAGTAATATATCTAAACACATTCTCAAAAACTCTAGCGCCATCTATTCGTATTGCGTATATGGTTCTTCCAGATGCCTTGATGAAGGTGTTTAATGAGAAACTTTCATTTTACTCAAGCACTGTGTCTAGTTTTGAACAGTATACTTTGGCTACATTTATCTCAGACGGTTACTACTCAAGACATATAAATAGAATGCGCAACTTCTACAAAGGATACAGAAAGACTATTATAGATGAACTTAAAAAATCTCAAATAAGCGACAGGATAAAGATTCATGAAGCTACTTCGGGACTTCACTTTATCTTGGAACTTGACTTAAAGGTGGATGATAAAAAGTTTGTCAGAGCCTTGAGTGAACGAGGCATTAAAATTAAAAAAGTTACTGACTATTGTTATCTAAAAAATGATAATTATAAACATCAGTTTATTATTAACTACTCGGCGGTGCAGAAAGACCAACTAAAAGAGGCTCTTCGGATAATGAGTGAGGAGCTCGAAAAGTATAGAAAGAAGGGCACTAAGAAAGCTGAGAAAAAACAACCAGCAAAGACTACAAAGAAAAAGCAAACAGCTGAGAAATCAACAAACAAAATCAAAATAGAACTTCCAAAAGAAGTTAAGCGAATCATATCCATCCTAGACAAAGAAGGATATGAAGCCTTTGCCGTGGGCGGATGCGTGAGAGATTCCATTTTAAATAGGAATCCGGATGATTGGGACATAACTACATCGGCCAAGCCTGAAGATGTGAAGAGAATTTTCAACCGCACATTTGACACAGGTATTGAACACGGAACAGTAACTGTTAGAATGAGCGGTCAAAGTTTTGAGGTTACAACATATAGAATAGAGGGTGAATACAAAGACTCAAGACATCCGGAGTCTGTGGAGTTCACATCAAACCTTAAAGAAGACTTAAAGAGACGTGATTTTACAATCAATGCTATGGCTTACAATGACCAAGTTGGCTTAGTGGATGAGTTTGGCGGAATCAAAGATCTAGAAAACAAAGTAATAAGATGCGTGGGAAATCCAAAGGAGCGTTTTGGCGAGGATGCTCTTAGAATTTTAAGAGCAGTTCGTTTTGCAGCGCAGCTAGGTTTTGGAATAGACAAAGAAACAGAAGAAGCGATGAAGAAACTTGCGCCAAACCTTAAAAATATAAGCGCAGAGCGAATTCAGACTGAATTAGAAAAATTACTAATGTCTGATAATCCAGGAATGTTTTTAAAGGTGTATGAACTTGGAATTACAAAAGTGATATTGCCTGAATTTGATAGACTAATGGAACAAGAGCAAATCTCTCTATACCACGATTATAATGTGGGAATTCACACCATCAAGGTTTTAGAGAACACTAGAAAAGATAGAGTACTTAGATGGACTGCCCTTCTTCATGACATTACAAAGCCTGATGAGAAATCAGTAGATGAAGAAGGACAATACCACTTCAAAAACCATCCAGACTCAGGAGCGGAAGTGGCTAAATCCATTATGAAACGCCTTAAGATGGACAACAAGACTATTAGGACAGTTTATCACGTGATACTTCATCACGATGATAGACCATACTCTCTAGACCCAGAAAGCATCAGGAGAAATGTACACAAGATAGGAAAAGATTATTACAATTATTTTCTAGCATTTTTATACGCAGATTATATGGGCAAAAGTGAGTATGCTAGAAAAGTGGGATTTCCTATGCTTAAGTACTGTAAAGAGCAGTTTGAAGAAATCAAGAAGAAGGGTTATGCCACTAGCATAAAGGAACTAGATATCACAGGAAAAGACTTGATAGATATGGGTGCAGAGCCTGGAGAGAGGATAGGAGAGTTACTAGAAGAATTGCTAGATATGGTCCTAACAGACCCTGAACTTAACGTTCATGAGAAACTCATAAAAATAGTCCAAAAATTGCTATAAAAAAGCCAATTTAGTATTCAAATTGAATACAATTTATTGTATAATATTAACTTGGAAAAATTGAAAAATGGAGATTCGAATGAGTTACAAAGACCTTTACAATGAATGGCTTGAGAATCCTTATTTTGATGAGGGAACAAAGGAAGAGTTAAGAGCTATTGAAAATGACGAGAAGGAAATAGAAGAGCGCTTTTATAAGGAACTTGAGTTTGGTACAGCCGGCCTAAGAGGAATCATAGGTGCGGGCACTAACCGTATGAATTTTTATACAGTTGGTAAAGCCACTCAAGGTTTGGCTAACTACATCATCAAGATGAATGGTCAGGATAGAGGTGTTGCTATAGCATATGATTCTAGAAATATGTCACCGGAATTTGCGGATGCCGCAGCACTTTGCTTGGCGGCTAATGGCATTAAAGCTTACGTGTACGATGCACTTCGTCCTACACCTATGCTTTCATTTGCAGTACGTGAGCTTGGTTGTATTTCTGGTATCAATATCACAGCTAGTCACAACCCAGCAGAGTACAATGGTTATAAGGTATATTGGGAAGATGGCGCTCAAGTTACACCTCCACACGATGAGGGAATAACTGAAGAGGTTAATGCTATAGATATTACAGAAGCCAAGACTATGGATAAGGATGAGGCTATCGAAAAAGGTCTTTACATCCAAATTGGCGGAGATATTGATGATAAATATATTGCAGCTATCAAAAAGGTTGTTAAAAATCCAGAGGCTATAGAAAAAGTAAATGACACTCTAAAGATTGTTTACACACCACTTCACGGAACAGGTAACATCCCTGTAAGACGTGTGTTGGATGAACTTGGTTTTACCAATGTGTATGTAGTAAAAGAGCAGGAGATGCCTAACGGAGATTTTCCTACATGCCCATACCCTAACCCAGAAGATCCACAGACATTTGAACTAGCACTTAAGCTAGGAAAAGAAGTGGATGCAGATTTGCTTATGGCTACAGATCCAGATGCAGATAGAATTGGTATTTATGTGCGTGGCGAAGAACCTGGCCAGTACATTTCTCTAACAGGAAATATGCAAGGTTGTTTGCTAGCAGAGTACGAACTAGATGCTATGAATGTAGCTGGAACACTTCCAGATGATGGAGCAATTATTAAGACTATAGTTAGTACAAATATGGCAAACGACATTGCAAAACACTACGGTGTAAATTGCATTGAGACTTTGACAGGTTTTAAATATATCGGTGGAAAGATTTTAGAGTTTGAAAAGACTGGACACGGCACATTTGTGGCAGGCTTTGAGGAGTCATACGGATACCTTGTTGGCACACACGCCAGAGACAAAGATGCGGTAGTGGCGGCTATGGCATTTGCCGAAGCAGCAGCTTATTACAAACAGTGGGATATTTCACTTTGGGATAAGATTAAAGAATTGTTCTGGAGATATGGCTACTGGAGAGATAAGACAGAGGCTATCACTCTCAAAGGTAAAGAGGGAATCGAAAAGATTAACTCAACTATCGAAAAACTTCGTGAGAATCCACCTAAGGAATTAGATGGCATTCCTACTAAAATCTTTAAAGATTACAAGTTTGGAACAGTTAAGAATTTCGAGACTGGCGAAGAGTCAGATACAGGTCTTCCTAAGTCCAATGTTTTGTATTTCGAGTTTGATTGCGACTGTACAGCTTGGCTAGCAATTAGACCATCAGGAACAGAACCTAAACTTAAATTCTACTATGGGCTAAAAGGTAAGTCAGAAGAGGAAGCAGACAAAAAAATCGCTGAATTTGGAGAAGCAACAATCAATATGATAAATGAAATGTTGAAATAAATAATAAACACCATAATGTACATACGTTATGGTGTTTTGTTTTCTAAATGGCAAATGATTATACAATTTTATGTAAACCGAGGGAAATATGAAAAGTATTAAGCTGAAAGCATATGGAAAAATTAATCTAGGGCTAGACGTATTGGGTAAAAGAGATGATGGCTACCATGATCTTGATATGATTATGCAAAGTGTTGATTTATATGATGAAATCACTATTACAAAAAATAATAGTGGAGAGATAACAGTAAAGACAAACACTGATAAAATCCCGAACGATAAATCAAACCTGACCTACAAAGCGGCCAAACTTTTAATGGAAGAATTTGGTGTTGAAAAGGGCGTAGAAATAGAAATACAGAAAAACATTCCTATCTCAGGTGGAATGGCTGGCGGTAGCACAGATTGCGCAGCAGTCCTAAGGGGAATAAACAAACTTTTCAAACTAAAACTATCAGATGAAAAGTTGATGGCTAGAGGTGTAAGATTGGGGGCGGACGTTCCATTTTGTATTTTGGGAAAAACTGCCCGCGCCGAAGGAATAGGAGAAGTTCTAACTCCTATTAAAAATAGAATGAAGGGTTATATTGTTTTGGCGAAGCCACCTATTTCGGTATCCACTGGATTTGTCTATGGAAGAATTGATAAGGTAAAAGTGAAGCATAAGCCAAATACAGAAACTATGGTTGAGGCCCTAAAAGAAAATGATTTACAAACTTTGGCGGACAGCATCTGCAATGTGCTAGAGGAAGTGACTATTCCAGACTATCCGATAGTGCAAGAGATTAAGGATATGATGATAAAAGATGGTGCACTAAATGCTATGATGACAGGAAGCGGTCCTACAGTATTTGGATTATTTGATAGTA
>CAJOMD010000048.1 GCA_905235555.1 uncultured Eubacterium sp. | reverse complement strand
TGTGTTAATAATTTAACAAACGGTTAATATAATTAACCTAAAACTTTTATAAAAAAAGGAGTTATTATGAGAGATTATTTTGATTTTAAGGACAGAGTAGCAATTATTACAGGAGGTTCTGCTGGACTTGGCGTGCAGATGGCAAAGGCTCTTGCTAGTAAAGGATGCAATATTGTAGTTATTGCTAGAAGAGAAGAATTGGTTAAGCAGGTAGCGGAAGAAATAGCTGATGAATTTGGTGTTAAAACTTTAAGTATTAAGTGTGACATTACAAAAACTGATGAAATTAAAAATGTAGTCAAAAAGACAATGGATGAATTCGGAAGAATTGATATCCTAATTAACAACGCTGGTACAGGAACTATGACTCCAGCCGAGTTGGTGGAAGATGAAGAATTTGATTGGGAGGTGCAAGTAGATTTGGTAGGCGCCTTCAAGATAACAAGAGAGGTAGCTAAGAGTGCTATGCTTCCAGCAGGTTATGGAAGAATTATCAATATCGCATCTATGTATGGTATAGTTGGTAACAAAATTGCAGGTTCATCACCATATCATGCTGCAAAGGGTGGTTTGATTAACCTTACTCGTGCGCTAGCAGCTGAGTGGTCGACAAAGGGCATTACAGTTAACTGCATTTGTCCAGGATATTTCTACACAGATCTTTCAAGAGAGGCTCTAAATTCTCCAGAATTCAAGCAGGTTGCACAGGCAGTTATTCCGATTGAGCGTTACGGCGAGGAAGGAGAACTTGATACGTCTACATTGTTCTTTGCATCAGAAAAGTCTACATATGTAACAGGTGTTATACTTCCAGTAGACGGAGGTTATACTTGCGTATAAACTAAATAGATTATTTGGCGCAGTATTATTTTAAATAGTACTGCGCTTTATTTTTAAGAGGAATTATTATGAATAAATGTGTGATAGTGGGTGGAGTTAAGATTAAAAACACCACTCAGATAAAAAAGTATATAGACGAAGAAGATTTTGTGATTGCTTGCGATAGTGGAATTGAATCTTGCAAAGATATGGGAGTGATGCCAAACTTAATCGTGGGCGATTTTGACTCGCACGAGAAGCCAAACACAGACATAGAAACTATTACTTTGCCTACGGCAAAGGATGATACAGACACTATGTTTGCTGCCAAGGAAGCAGTGAAGAGAGGTTTTGACGAGGTGGCCCTTTTAGGTGTGGTGGGGGATAGAATTGATCATACCCTAGCCAATATCTATATACTCTTATATTTACAAAATGAGGGAGTGAAAGGAATGATAGTGGACGACTTTTCTGAAATGCTCATAATCAGTGAATATGGGCAAAATACAGGCAGAATAAGTGATATTTATGGTTATTTTTCACTCATTTGCCTGGAAGGTAAAGTGGAAGGCGTCACAATAAAAAATGCCAAATTTCCTCTAGAAAATGGTATAATAACACCTAATCATCAATACGCTACTAGCAACGAAGTTTTGCCGAAAGAGGTGGCAGAAGTAAGCGTTGAAAAGGGTAGTGTATTGTTAGTAAAAGTTTTTAAATAAATTGGAGAGACTAAATGGAAAAATTAACACTTGAACAATTTGAAAAAGCCAGTGAAGTTGTGAACAAAGTTATTAAGGAAACAACTTTGATTTACAGCGACTATTTTAGTGAGCAGACAGGAAATCAAGTTTACTTAAAACCTGAAAATATGCAGTTCACTGGTGCATATAAGGTGAGAGGTGCTTATTATAAAATAAGTACTTTGTCGGATGAAGAAAGAGCAAAAGGTTTTATTACAGCATCAGCTGGAAATCATGCTCAAGGTGTGGCTTACGCTGCCAAGAAGTATGGCGTGAAGGCTACTATTGTTATGCCTAACATCACACCACTTATGAAAGTGGAGCGCACAAAGAGTTACGGCGCAGATGTGATTTTGCACGGTGATGTGTATGATGAATCTTGCGAGTATGCATTAAAGTTAGCTGAAGAAAAAGGTTACACATTTATTCATCCATTTGACGATTTGGATGTGGCAACAGGACAGGGAACCATTGCTATGGAAATCATCAAGGAACTTCCTACAGTAGATGTTATACTAGTTCCAATAGGTGGTGGTGGACTTGCCACAGGTGTGGGAACTTTAGCTAAACTTCTAAACCCTAGAGTTAAAGTGATTGGTGTGGAGCCAGCAGATGCGGCATGTATGAAGGCATCACTAGAGGCTGGAAAAGTGATTTCGCTTCCTAGCGCAAATACTATAGCTGACGGTACAGCAGTTATGACTCCAGGTGAGAAGATTTTCCCTTATGCTCAAAAGTGTTTGGATGAAATAATAACAGTGAATGATGAAGAGTTGATAGATGTATTCTTGGATATGGTTGAAAACCATAAACTAGTAGTTGAAAACTCAGGCCTACTTACTGTAGCAGCTCTAAAGCACTTAGACTTCAAAGATAAAAAGGTAGTATCAATCTTAAGTGGTGGAAATATGGATGTGATTACTATGTCATCTATACTTCAGCATGGATTAATTCAAAGAGGGCGCGTGTTTACTCTCTCAGTTCTTCTGCCTGATAAGCCAGGTGAACTAGTTAAGGTTGCCACAAAGATTGCTGATGCAAAGGGCAATGTTATTAAGCTAGAACATAACCAGTTTGTTTCAGTAAACAGAAACGCAGCAGTGGAACTTAAACTTACACTAGAGTGTTTCGGACACGAGCATAAAGAGCAGATTATAAAAGATTTAAATGCTGCGGGATATAATGTAAAAGAAGAAGATATAGTGCTATAGATTGATTGACTTTTAACTCTCATAAGAGTAAAATATAAGGGTAAGGCAAGGGAGTCTTAGAGAAATTTCTCTAAGTCTCTCTTTTTTTATTGAAAAAAAGAGGTTAGATGATGAATAATAGCGTAGAAGTACAAGATAAGTTACACGAAGAATGTGGAGTGTTTGGTATTTATTCAATGTCTGGTGAGTCTGTGTCAAAGGACATTTACTATGGACTAGAAGCACTTCAACATCGTGGCCAAGAAGCGGCAGGCATGGCTCTTTCAGACTTTAATGGTGAAATGTATAATATTTCTATTAAGAAGGATATTGGTTTGGTGAGCGAAGTTTTTCACGAGGACGACTTAAATAACCTTAAAGGAAATATTGGCGTGGGACATGTACGTTATTCAACCACTGGTGAGAGCAATGCACACAATGCACAGCCAATTGGTATGAATTATATTAAGGGAACTTTGGCGGTGGTGCATAATGGAAATATTGTTAACACAGATGCGCTAAAGGTTGAGCAGATGAAGAGAGGCTCTGCGCACTATACCACATCGGATACAGAAGTGATTGCGTACGAGATAATAAAGGAGCGCGTGAATTCCACAAATATAGAAGAAGCCACAGTAAAGGCTTGCGAGAAACTCAGAGGTGGATATGCACTTCTAGTTAAGAGCCCAAGAAAACTCATTGGTGCAAGAGACCCATTAGGGATTAAGCCGCTCATTCTTGGGAAAAGAAAAGATAGTTATATCTTGGCATCGGAAAGTGCTGCTGTTAAAGCGGTAGGAGGTGAGATAATTCGCGACATAGAGCCAGGAGAAATTGTAACTATAACTAAAGATGGAATAAAGACTGTCTCACACTTGCAGTCTAGTACTAAAGCTCATTGTATTTTCGAATACATTTACTTTGCTAGAAATGATTCGGTGATGGATGGGATATCAGTGAACGACGCAAGAGTGAGAGCAGGTGAAGCTTTGGCGAGGGTAAAAAAAGTGGATGCCGACATTGTAGTGGGTGTTCCGGATTCTGGATTAGCTGCCGCATGGGGCTATTCAAAAGAATCGAATATACCCTTCGCCATGGCTTTTTATAAGAACAGTTATATAGGACGCAGTTTCATTAAGCCAACGCAGAATGAAAGACAAATGGCGGTGCAGATGAAATTAAGCGTCCTTGAAAATGTGGTCAAAGATAAAAGGATTGTATTGATAGATGATTCTATCGTACGTGGAACTACTATGAGAAAGTTAGTTGATATGTTAAAGGCGGCTGGAGCAAAGGAAGTACATGTTAGAATTAGTTCTCCGCCGTTTTTATATCCATGTTTTTATGGAACAGATGTGCCCACAGCAGGGCAACTGATTGCATCTGAGCATTCGACAGAGGAAGTTAGAGAAAATATTAGTGCAGATAGTTTGCAGTATTTGAGAGTTGAAGATTTTAAAGCAATGGTTGGGGATTTGCCATTGTGTACGGCGTGCTTTACTAATGAGTACCCAATAAAATAAAAAGAGAGGTTAGATTATGAAGAAGTATATTTTTGTTACAGGTGGTGTGGTATCAGGATTAGGAAAAGGAATAACAGCAGCATCCTTGGGAAGACTTCTGAAGGCTAGAGGTTTGAAGGTGGCTGCGCAAAAGTTAGACCCATACATTAATGTAGATCCAGGAACTATGAGCCCATATCAGCATGGAGAAGTATATGTGACAGACGATGGAGCGGAAACTGATTTGGATTTAGGGCACTATGAGAGATTTATAGATGAAGATTTGAACAAGTTTTCTAATTTGACTTCCGGTAAGGTTTACTGGAACGTACTAAACAAAGAAAGAAAAGGTGAATACTTAGGTTCAACTGTCCAAGTTATTCCACATATTACAAATGAGATAAAAGATTTTATTTATCGTGTGGGAAATGAGTCTGATGCAGACGTTGTTATAACAGAGATTGGTGGAACGATAGGTGATATTGAGTCTCAACCATTTATAGAGGCGGTAAGACAAGTATCGCTAGAAGTGGGAAGAGAAAACAGTCTGTTTATTCACGTTACGCTTGTTCCATATTTACATGCTTCTAAAGAACATAAAACCAAACCTACACAACACTCTGTAAAAGAATTGCAGGGATTGGGAGTGAGGCCAGACATTGTAGTTTTAAGATGTGATGAGCCAATGGAAGAATCAATATTTAAAAAGATTGCAATGTTCTGTAACGTGAAAGAAGACTGTGTAATAGAGAATAGAAATTTAGATAATCTATACGAAGTTCCTTTGATGTTAGAAAATGCTAACCTTTCAAGTGTAGTTTGCAGAGAATTAAATATAGATGCTCCAAAGCCAGATTTGACGGAGTGGAAAAATGTAGTGAGCAATATTGAAAATAGATCAAAAGAAGTGACAGTTGGTCTAGTTGGCAAATATGTTCAACTACATGACGCTTACCTATCAATAGTAGAAGCTCTAAACCACTCGGGATTCTTTAATCATGCACATGTAAATATTGAGTGGATAGATTCTGAAAGTTTGGATGAGAGCAATTACAAAGAGAAGTTGAAAGATATTCAAGGAATAATTATTCCTGGTGGATTTGGAAACCGTGGTGTAGAGGGAATGATACTGGCAGCGCAGTATGCTAGAGAAAATAAGATGCCATACTTTGGTATTTGTCTTGGAATGCAAGTGGCAGTGATAGAGTATGCGAGAAATGTAGCTGGAATAAAAGATGCTTGTTCAGGAGAGTTCGAAAAGACTACAGATAATAAAGTTATAGACTTTATGCCTGGACAGTCTGAAGAGGTAGACAAAGGTGGAACACTTAGACTGGGTGCATACCCTTGTGAAATTAAAGAGGGTACACTTATGGAAGAGTGCTATGGAAGTTTAAGTATAAGTGAAAGACACAGACATAGATATGAGTTTAATAATGATTATAGAGAAGTACTTACAGAAAATGGATTAATTCTTTCTGGAATGTCACCTGATGGGCTTTTAGTGGAGACTGTGGAAGTGAAAGATCATCCATTCTTTATAGGAGTTCAGTTCCATCCAGAATTTAAATCTAGACCAAACAGACCACAGCCAATATTTAGAAAGTTTGTGGAAGCAATAGTAAATAACGCATAATAAATCGGAGCCATGTGAAGTGCACCCCAAATGTTAGACAAAAATCTAAACATTTGGAGGTGCATTTTATTATGTCAAAATATTCTTTTGAAGAGAAATTAGAAGCTATTCTT
>CAJOMD010000047.1 GCA_905235555.1 uncultured Eubacterium sp. | reverse complement strand
CCCTCGACCTCCAGATTGTGGATCTGGCGCGATAACCAAATGTGCTATAGCCACCATGACTAGCTGTAGCTAGTGAACGTGCTCGAAGGGATTCGAACCCCCGACCCACGGCTTAGAAGGCCGTTGCTCTATCCAGCTGAGCTACGAACACACATTATATGCTATTAACATATAATTAAGCGGGTGATGGGAATCGAACCCACATATCCAGCTTGGAAGGCTGGTGTTCTACCACTGAACTACACCCGCATATACGTCGGGGTGACAGGATTCGAACCTGCGACCTCCTGATCCCAAATCAGGCGCTCTAGCCAAGCTGAGCCACACCCCGTTATCGGCGCTAATTGACAGCGCAATCATTATTATAAAAGAACGAGGGGGCAATGTCAACATATTTTTGCCCTAATTTGGTATCTTACGACGTTGATTTTATACAGTTTTTATCTCGAAACTGCACTCTCCATCATCTTCTATTTCTATAGTTAAATACGACGGTTTCGCTTCATACTGTCTAGGCCTTTCAATACTTCCAGGGTTAGCAATTGTTACCTTGTCCCCTTCATCTATCAATGGCACATGTGTGTGTCCAAAGAGCGCTACATTGCACTCATTTTCCAGTGCTGTATAGTACAATTTCTCGTAACCATAGTTTACACCATATTGATGCCCATGTGAAGCAAAAATTTTGATAGGACCCACATTAAAAACATCTGCATCAGGATATGTAGAGCCCCAATCACAGTTACCCTTAAAAATCCTCACTCCACAAGGAACTAACATCCTTAGTTCTTCCTCTTGGTGACCAATATCACCTAAGTGTATTAATAAATCTATATCTTTATTCTTTTTTAGAACTTTTTTTATATTGTGAAGCGACCCGTGCGAATCACTAAACACAAGCACTTTATACACTACTTGAATCTCCTCTTCATTACTTCCTTCATCTGCTCTAGTGCTTTGCCGCGGTGGCTAATACTGTTCTTAAGCTGAGGTGTCATCTCGCCTGTAGTCATCTCATATTCTGGCACATAAACTATTGGATCATACCCGAAGCCATTTTTACCTCTCTGTTCGTAGGAAATCAACCCCTCAATTGTGCCGTAACAAGTTTCCACGTCTCCATTTGGAAATACCATTGCCATAGCACATGCGAATCTAGCTGATCTTTCTTTGCCTTTGGCATCTTTTAACTTTTCGATAATGTAATCATTCTTCACCTCGTATGGAGTATCCTCGCCCAAGAATCTAGCAGAATAAACCCCTGGCGCCCCATCCAAATAGTCCACCTCTAGCCCAGAATCATCCGCCAAAGCAACCTCACCTGTCATTTCGCAGATGGCCTTTGCCTTAATGATGGCGTTCTCTTCAAAGGTAGTACCAGTCTCTTCTATCTCCACGTCAATACCTATATCCGTCATAGGAACCAATTCCACATCGAACCCTTCCATCATCATATTTACTTCACGTACCTTATTCATGTTTGTAGTTGCAAATATTATTTTTATCATATATTACCTCTTATCTGTATATGCTTTAAGACATACATTACATTTTTGTTTTTCTGTAGATTGCCAGTTCATTCCATCGGCACTTATATATCCTTCGCCGTCTTTTAGATTTACTTTTCTCTTTCCAGACTTTGACCGAGTCTCCACTGGTACTAGCCTCATCTTTTTATTACTGTTGTGCGCTTTTACTATTATACTAAATTTTTGACCTTTTTTAACATTATATGTTTTATCTAAGTTTATAGTGTAAAATCCTTTGTTGTCGTATGACGCTTTCGCTGCCACACGACCTCTAGAGCTAAGAGAATTAAGTCCTTTGTACCGATTGCAGACAAATACCTCAAAATCGGATTTTTCCTCTGTGGCATAGAAACCTACCGCCTTTATCTTCTCGTCACTTTTCGCCCTGAAGACATTTGCAAAGTATGCTGAGGATTGATCCTTATATCCCATAATACCGGTCCAACCGCACAAGTCACTCTGGTATATATTGTCATAATTATTCACATCATCTATCTGCGTGTAGCAAATGCTTACTTCGCCAAAGGCCACACAATCATACGATACATAGAACAGTCCATTTTGACCAAAGTCTTTGCCCCAACTGTTTAAGCAAATAAATGCTCCATCTCGCTTTACATTGATTGGGAAATTCTCTTTAGGGAAATTGTCATCCCATCCCACTACTACCACATCGTGGTTGGCATCGCTATCTCCTTTGTACGCATATGCCGCAGCTTTTGAATTATAATATGGTGAACCGTCAGCCGAAACCGAGCGCTGCAAATAAATAGACGTCTCCACTCCACCATATTTAAAGACCATACGTTTCATCTCATCCTGGTCTTTTGGTGTAAGGAACTGTGCCGACTGAAGATGTTTTTTTACTTTGCCAAAACCGTTTGAATTATCAGACACAGGACCTTTCCACGCAGTCAAATATGCCATGGAAAGTGAATAATCTCCGCCATTTTTAATGCCACTATTCCTTCTACTATAGTTCACCAAGTGCTTTCTCGAGAATTCATAATTCTCATTTGGAAGCAGTGATGATTCAATAGCAGACAATGTGGCATAAGCCCAGCAAGTGCCCTCTTGTCCCTGGTCTTGTACTTTAGGAAGGCGTCCTTCTTCTGCGTAGTTGTATTTGGTAGGAAGAACATTTCCAAGCGCAGTGTCTGTGAGCGATGCTATGTAAGTTTCATTATCCCAGTTGTATGCAAATCCCAAATAATTTTCAAAAAGACTAGATGGAATATAAATCACACCATCCTTTTTCATCACCTTTTCTTTTAGATTGTAGTCGCTTCCATTTACTTTAACTTTATCTGAATCTATTTTAAGAATAGCTTTTGTATTACCTTTAATCACCACCACTGTATCGCCTTTGTATTTCAAGCAAGCGCAGTTTAGGTATTTTTCAACCACATCAGAAGGTATCATTAGATTCATGTTTGAACTCATAAAAAATTTGCCCTCTGCAGGATAAGCAGTATTTTTATTTACTTTTAATACGATGTTCTTTTTATTGATGGACTCTGCCTTTATCTTTGCAAAGTCACTATCTGATTCTATCTTTGCACTTCCCTGTTCCACCTGTTGGTAAGTCACCAAAAAGAAGCCTACCACAAAGACTAGTAAACTTATGACTATTATTGTTGTTATAACTTTTGAACTTTTATATTTCATCAGTTTTCCTAATCCTTCTTTCTCTTAGGTGGTTTAGGTCCAAGGAATTGATAAAAGTAAGTTTTTATCATTCCATTGTAAATCTTTCTGTTCTTAGTTGGCTTAACGTCCATATCCTTTGGCGCATCCTCGTACGACGTAATAACAAACGCAGACCAACTATCTAGCTTTTTGTACTGTCTTCCAAGTTTCTCGTACAAACTTTTAACCTGTTCTTTATCCTCTAATCTCTCGCCATAAGGTGGGTTTGTAATTATAAAACCATATTTCTTCGGATGGCTCAAATCTCCCACATCTCTAGTCTGGAAGTGAATCAAATCTTCTACTCCTGCTAGCTTTGCGTTCTTTCTGCACATCTCGATTGCTTCTTTGTCTATGTCGTAACCTTGAATGTCAGTTTCTATATCCGTATTTATCTGCTCGTTTGCCTCGTTCACAGCCTCATACCAACATTTTTTGTCGATAATGTTAGTCCAGTTTTCAGCCGTAAACTTGCGCTCTAACCCTGGCGCAATGTTTGCTGCGATTAATGCTGCCTCAATAGGAAACGTTCCGCAACCGCAGAACGGGTCAACCAAAATTCTATCTTTTCTCCAAGGTGTAAGCATAATGAGCGCCGCCGCCAAAGTCTCAGAAATAGGAGCCTTGGCCGTATTCTTTCTATATCCTCTCTTATGTAGAGATTCTCCTGATGTATCAAGCGCTACTATCACTTCGTCTTTATATAGGAAGACCCTGATAGGATACTCATCCCCGTCCTCGTCAAACCAATCCACATTATACTTTCCTTTAAGGCTCTCAACTATTGCCTTCTTGACAATGCTTTGTATATCAGATGGGCTAAATAAGGCACTTTTAACAGAACTAGCCTTCTTCACCCAGAACTTGCCATCCTTTGGGATATACTGTTCCCAATCAAGAGCCTTCACTCCCTCAAACAACTCATCATACGTGGTCGCCTTAAATCTGGATACGACAATCATAACCCTCTCAGCAGTTCTAAGAAAAACGTTTGCTCTAGCCACCGCTAAAGCATCTCCCTTAAATGTGACACGGCCATCTTCCACCTGCATAATTTCGTATCCAAGGTCTGTTATCTCTCTTTTTAATACTGCTTCCACGCCAAAATGGCAAGGAGCCATCAAAGTTAATTCTTTCATATCTACACTCTCAATTAAGTATTATAACAGAAAAAAGAGACGATATAAATCGCCTCTAGCGTGCATGAAAGGATTCGAACCCTCGACCTTCTGGTCCGTAGCCAGACGCTCTATCCAGCTGAGCTACATGCACAAATGTCGCAATGCGACGGTGTTTATTTTACACCACGAGGGTGTTTCTGTCAATTTCATTATTTTATCTTTTTGAATGAACTTGTATATACATAGCCACTCTCGCCTTTGTATACCACCTTTGAATAACCCTTTGATTTGTAATAGTATACTGGCACTTTTGAGTTCTTTGGAATAGTCGCAAGCACTGGTCCACTCTTTAACTTGGAAGATGCATACAAAGGTGTCGCTTTCTTTACAGTTCGTTTCCAAGTCTTTTTAAATTTGGTAGGTGTCTTATATAGTTTCTTAAGCTTATATGGTGTAGCGCCCCATGTCTTCAAATAGAAATGTGGCATATCGCTGAAACCATTCCAGTCTCCGCCCCAAGCTAGACCTGTAGTCTTTATAATTTTGGCAGCCTTCGCGAGCATATTTGCATTGTATCGAACCTTCTTTGGACCATTGATTGCAATATCAAACGCAATACCCCACTGGTGCTGCGAAGAATAACTCTTACCCTTTGCATAAGTGATAATAGCACCTGGTTTTGTACGACCTTGCGCATACAAAGAATCCTGATATTTCTTTGTTCTAAGACCTTCAGTAATAATTAGATAAATTCCTTTATCATTGCACTTCTTCAAAGCTTGTTTAAGCTTAAACTGCAAATATGGATGTAGCTTTGAAACTTTAATATTTATCTTATTCTTCTTGTAAACATTAATAGGATCATTATACGATGTAGATGCAGCAGATTTGATGCCTTCGTACATTTTGCCATCTACAAACTTCAATTCTTGAACCTTGTAGTAATACTTTACTCCTGACTGAACATAGATATCTTCGTATGAATCAGTATCATATGGAACTATATCAATCTTGTCCCAGTTTTTTTTGTCAGTAGATCTATAAATCATATATGAAGATGCATCGTCGTTTGCCACCCAAGTGATTACCACTCTATCAGCATATGCATGATGAACTACATCCAATACAATTCGTGGAACTGAAGTAATGCTCTTTGATGTAGCACTACTGCTCACAAATTTTCTCTTATATTTTTTTATCTTATAAGGACGAACCTTATACTGGTAAGTAGTTCCTGTCTCTACGTTTGGATCTGTGTAAGTTTTTTTGTTAGTAATATCTATGTAAGAAAATTTTCCACCATCTTCACTTCTATAAATCTTATAACCAGCAGCTTTCTTGCTATTCTTCCACTTCAAAACAATACCATTTTTAGTATTTTTGATGCTAGTTATTTTTACACTAGAAGCAGCCTGCACATTGTTAGCAGGTAAAAATAATCCAATCATTATCAAACACAAAACAAATGAAATTAATCTTTTTTTCATATAACTTAATCCTTACAATAAATAATTTTTACAATTTTTGCTCATAAAACAACATTAGTATGTTATCACTGAAATTTAATAGAAATAAAAGCACCCCTACTTGGATGCTTTTAATGCCGGCGACCGGAATCGAACCGGTACTGTGTTGCCACAACAGGATTTTAAGTCCTGCGCGTCTGCCAGTTCCGCCACGCCGGCACGTGGATTTATTACGCGCTTCCCACGACTAGCGCTAATGGGACCTACAGGGCTCGAACCTGTGACCCTCTGCTTGTAAGGCAGATGCTCTCCCAGCTGAGCTAAGATCCCATCTAAGTGGACCTGCAGGGACTCGAACCCCGGACAAACCGGTTATGAGCCGGTTGCTCTAACCAACTGAGCTACAGGTCCTAATGAG
>CAJOMD010000046.1 GCA_905235555.1 uncultured Eubacterium sp. | reverse complement strand
ATTAATCTAAACTTTTCAAAGTTGGGAAAAGTAGCACATCACGAATGGCTTCTGAATCAGTAAATAACATTACCATTCTATCAATACCATATCCTATACCGCCTGTTGGTGGCATACCGATTTCTAGTGCATGTAAGAAATCTTCGTCAGTAGTGTTTGCCTCTTCATCACCTGCTGCTAATAGTTCTTCCTGTGCTTTAAATCTTTCTCTCTGATCGATTGGGTCATTAAGTTCTGAGTAAGCATTTGCCATTTCCCAACCATTCATAAAGAACTCAAATCTTTCTACATACTCTGGGTTATCTGGCTTTTTCTTTGTAAGTGGCGAAACTTCGATTGGGTAGTCCATAACAAATGTAGGCTGAACTAGTTTCTCTTCCACAAATTCCTCAAAGAATAAACTTAAGATATCACCCTTCTTGTGATGTGGTTCGAATTCCACGTTATGTTCTTTAGCTAGTGCTTGCGCCTGCTCCATAGTCTCCACTTCAGTCCAATCCACATCAGCATACTTCTTAACTGCATCCACCATAGTGATTCTCTCAAACGGTTTTCCTAGGTCCATCTCCTGACCTTTGTAAGAAATCTTAGTGCTTCCGCAAACATTCTCTGCTATATATCTAAACATTTCTTCTGTCAAATCCATCATTCCATTGTAGTCAGTATATGCTTGGTATAACTCCATCAATGTAAATTCAGGATTGTGACGTGTATCAAGTCCTTCATTTCTGAAAACTCTACCAATCTCATAAACTTTTTCAAGTCCACCCACAATAAGTCTCTTCAAATATAATTCAAGAGAAATTCTTAACTTAACATCCTCATCCAATGAATTGTAATGAGTCTCGAAAGGTCTGGCTGCTGCTCCACCTGCATTGTGAACAAGCATTGGAGTTTCCACTTCCATAAAACCTTTGTCGTCCAAAAATCTTCTAACTTCACTAATAATCTTTGAACGGTTAATGAATGTCTCTTTTGCTTCTTCATTCATAATAAGATCAAGATATCTTTGACGATATCTCAAATCTGTATTTGTAAGTCCGTGGTGCTTTTCTGGAAGAATCTGTAGACTTTTAGTTAGAAGTTTAACTTCTGTAGCGTGAATTGAAATCTCGCCTGTCTTAGTCTTGAAAACTTCGCCCTTAATTCCTACGATATCACCAATATCGAACTTCTTAAAATCTTTGTAAGTCTCTTCGCCTATGCTATCTCTAGCCACGTAAGACTGAATATTTCCATCGCGATCTTGAACATTACAAAAAGATGCTTTGCCCATTACACGCTTAAGCATAAGTCTACCTGCTACAGTAACTTCCTTGCCCTCGAACTCTTCATAGTTATCTTTAATTTCCTGGCTATGGTTAGTAACATCATACTTAGTAACCTCAAAAGGATTCTTACCTCTCTCTTGAAGGTCTGCTAGTTTTTCTCTTCTAACCTTTAGAAGTTGCTTCTCATTTACAGGTTGATTGTTATTGTTTTGATTATTATTCTGATTGTTGTTTTGATTATTTTCGTTTCCCATTATAATCTCCATCCACTTATGTGATTATTGTAAAATACTTCTATATAGAAGCATTTTTTATTTTTTTACGCTTTTTGTACTTCTAGGATTTTATACTTAACTTCTCTATCACCTAGTTCAATCTTAACTGTCTCGCCCTTTTTGTGTCCAACTAATCCTTTACCAACAGGTGACTCATCAGAAATTTTTCCCATCAATGTGTTAGCGTTTGTAGAGTTAACCATTTCGTATTCCATAGTTTCTTTAAGTTCCATATCACGAATCTTAAATGCTCTACCGATACCAATCACGCTAGCATCCAAATCTTTATCTCTA
This sequence comes from uncultured Eubacterium sp., assembly GCA_905235555.1. Classification (GTDB taxonomy): domain Bacteria; phylum Bacillota; class Clostridia; order Lachnospirales; family Lachnospiraceae; genus Eubacterium_G. Next base: position 4,790 of record CAJOMD010000046.1, on the reverse strand, counting down.
ATGACCTCTTTATTTTTGAGCATATTTTCAATCTCTCTAATTCTAGCTTCAATCTTAGCCTGCTCATCTTTAGCAGCATCGTACTCTGCGTTTTCTGAAAGATCGCCCTGAGCTCTAGCCACTTTAATCTTTTCAGCCACTTCATCTCTCTTAACAAACTTCAAATCTTTCAACTCGTCTTCTAATTCTTTTACTTGGGATTTAGTAAATACTAACTTTTTATCTTCACCCATTTTGAACCTCCATATATACAAAATAATCGATTTTTCTCAAGTCTGCCCGGTTTTTCCTCCTCCAGGCACCACTGAATATAATACTCTACTTACCCCTCATCGTCAACTAAAAAATGCCCTTTCAAAGACTTCGTCAAAGGGGCATTTTCTATAAGATTTTTTGTGTTAATTTCTCTAGCTCAGCAATGCTTTCCACAAGGTTGCAATCCTGTCTCAGCTTTACAGAATGCGGTAATCCATGTGTATACCAGGCAATATGTTTTCGCATTTCTCTAATGCCTGTATACTCTCCCTTGTAATCACATAACATATTAGCATGCTTAATAATCATGTCTTTAATTTCTTTTCTGGTAGGCTTTTCTAAAATCTTTCCTGTTTCCAAATATTCTTTGACTTGTTTAAAAATCCAAGGATTACCCTGCGCTGCCTGACCTATCATGATAGAATCACATCCAGTATCCTCATACATCCTTTTGGCATCCTCTGCAGTCTTCACATCACCATTTCCAATGACAGGAATCTTTACTGCATTTTTTACATCGCGAATTACATTCCAATCAGCCTCACCGCCAAAGTACTGTTCTCTGGTTCTTCCATGAATGCAAAGCGCAGAGGCCCCAGCAGCCTCAGCCACCTTTGCCAAATCCACAGCCTGATTATCATCTAGTTTAAAACCTTTTCTAAACTTAATGCTTACCGGTTTATCTATTTTGTTAACAACCTTAGTTATAATCTCCTCGGCCAGTTTTAAATCCGTCATCAAATATGAACCCTCGTGATTGTTTACAACCTTTGGAACCGGGCAACCCATATTGATATCTATAAAATCACACTTACCCTCGCACACCTTTGCTGCCATGTCAGCCATAATGTCAGGGTCTGCGCCAAAGAGTTGAATTCCTATAGGATGATCATTCACCGGATTTTTAAAATACTTTTTAACAATTTTATGGTCAGACTCTGCTATTTCTAACAAAGGCTCAGTGTTTTTATTATCATAGTAAATAGCTTTTGCACTCACCATCTCTGATATGAAAAAATCCGCTCCCTGTTCTTTGCACAATAATCTAAATGGCAGGTCTGTTATCCCTGCCATTGGCGCCAATGCTATTTTGTTTTTAAACAAATTATCGCTCATCTTATTTATATCTGTTTTTCGATTGTTTCTTATTATTTTTTCTTATTTTTCTCGTAAATAATTCTCATTCCTTGAAGTGTTAGTTCTTGGTCATACACATCGATAAAATCAGTATTCTCATAAATAATCTTTCCAAGTCCACCAGATGCCACTACCTTTACATTTTCATAGTCGCACTCTTCCTTCATCTTCTTCAAAATATACTCAGCCTGACCAATCTGTCCGTAAACAATACCAGCCTGCATACTCATGATAGTATCAGTAGCCAAAATAGTCTGTGGTTTTTTAATTTCAACCTCTGGCAGTCTAGCAGTTTCATTCCAAAGTGCCTGCGCACTAATCCTAATACCAGGCGCAGTAACGCCCGCCTCAAACGTTCCTTCTGGTCCAATCAAATCTATAGTGGTGGCTGTTCCAAAATCCATAACAATACAAGGGCCACCATAAATCTCATACGCCGCTACAGCATCCACTATACGATCAGATCCCACATCTCTAGGGTCAGTTCTGTTAATCTTAATTCCAGTCTTTGTCCCAGTGCCCACTATCATTGGCTCGATGCCAAAGTATTTTATAATACCACTGTTTAGTGAATACATAACTTTAGGCACAACTGAAGAAATAACTATATCTTTAATATTTTTTATGTCATGGCCTTTCTTTTCTATCATCTCAGCAATCTGCGAGCCATACTCATCAGAAGTACATGATGCCTGGCTAGTAAGTCTAAATGTAGCAACTACATCTTTACCTTCCAAAAGTCCAAGTGTAATATTTGTATTCCCTACGTCTATAACTAATAACATTTTAATCCTCTTTCTTTTGTTCCTGATTTTCCTTTAATTCTTTTAGAGCATTGTAATATAATTCAATGGATTCCAAAAGTTCCTTTTTAGTGTTTTGGATTTCTCTAATCTTAAGTTCGCTTCCGATATCATCATAAAGCAAGTCTCCCTCATCTGCCTGAGTTACTAATGTTAACTTTCCATCTTCATCAAACTCCAAGAGTAACACTCCACCTACATCCTCTGTAAACATCACGCACATAATCTGTAGTTCCTGCTTTATTCTTTCTGGAAGAGAGTTAAACTCTTCATTTAGGTAAAACTTTTTTTCATATGCGCTAGCACCACAAAGAACTTTTGTGTTCTCTCCTGTTTGATTAAAGTCTTCTGATTTTTCTAATAAATCTTTTTCCATCACTAATCCTCTTCAAAATTCAAATACAATACTTTAAAAAATAAAGGGCGCGATTCGCTCGCGCCTCTTTTAATCAATCTCTTCTACTAACTCTGCACTGACATAACCTTTTATTCCATTAAAGGAAATCCTATACCAGTCACCTTGTTTTTTGATTACTTCAAACACATCATCATATTCAGCTTGAGCAATCAAATCTGCATTTTCAGACGGCTTACTTCTGATGTTAATAGTCTCTGTAGTAACTTTAACTCTGCCAGCACTTGTAGTTTTTTCTTCTGTGGTTTCCTCTTCGGTAGTGGCCTCTTCAGTTTCTTCTTCCGTCACTTGTTTCTTAGTGGTAGGAGCCAAAGTGGTGACTATAGTATCAGTCTCTTCTAACTTCTTAGTCTCCATATTACTCATTACTATAGCGCCTGCTGTAATGAGAGCCACTAACAAAAATATTATTATATATAAAACACCATTACTGTGTCTTTTAAATGTATTTTTAAAAATGTTTTTATTATTTCTTTTAGACATTTTTTACCTTCTAAATCTATTAAACTATGAATATTCTAAACTACCTTTTTATTTTTTGCAAGAAAAAAGTCGTAGCAAATTGCTACGACTTTAACTTCTTTAATTTAGCGATTTCTTATAGAGTGATGTCGCCTTTCTTTCTGTCAATTACGTAGTAAGCTTTTCCATCTTCAGGCTTAACATAAATGTTAACTGTAGTCATTGTCTTCTTGCCACTCTTCTTTGTGTAGTCAGCCTTTACAGCCTTTTCAATCTTATCTACATTGAACTTGCTTCCTGCAAACTCCACATAAACGTTGTTAGTTTTTTTCTTAGTTGCTGCCTTTTTAGCTGCTGGTTTTTTTGCTGCTGTTTTCTTAGCTGCTGGCTTCTTAGCTGCAGTTTTCTTAGCTGCTGGCTTCTTTGCTGCAGTTTTCTTAGCTGCTGGCTTCTTTGCTGCAGGCTTCTTAGCTGCTGGTTTCTTTGCTGCTGTTTTCTTAGCAGTAGTTTTCTTTGCTGTTGCCATGATTTTTCCCTCCTAAAAATTCAATCTTAAAAATTTATAATAGCTATTGTAAATTTGTTTTTTACAATCTTGAATAAGTTTACCACGTTTATAAAAAAATGCAACAAAATTTGTTCAAAAAATTTTGTTGCACATTTTTACTTTTAAAAATTTTTTATAAAAATAATTTTTAAAATTTCTAGTCTTCTTGTTCTGCTAAAAAGTCATTTAATTTTTTTGTCATCTCGTCAGCATCAATTCCGTGAACCATACATGCCTCTTCTAAACTTTCACCTTGAGCTGCAGGACATCCAACACAGTGCATTCCCTCTGCCATAAGAATTGGAACGCAACCAATATTTATTTCTACAATATCTGCAATAATCATATCTTTTGAAACTTGTGCCATGATTATTTCCTCCTTTAGTTTTTCATTTTCTTCTATATATAATAAGTCTTTTTACATTTTAGTCAACCACTTCTTCGCCACGGTAGATTGCAACTAACTGTCTATTACCATAATCATCCACGCAAGTAGAAAGCAATGCTACCTTATCATTCGCTCCTGGTGTTCCTGTTTTAAACTTGTACGTACTTCTTCTCTTTAAGTCCGCAATCCATTTTGTAAAGTCTGCATCTTTCTTAAATCCAAATTTATAAACACCCTTGTTTGTCTTTTGTGTAGAGAATGTACTGAACACATAGTACTTGTAATGTCTGTATCCAACATACACATCGAAGATCTTGTGTTTTCTAGCAAACTTCTTCTTTCTATATTTCATTAGGTCTGCAAACATAGACCCGTCTAACATGTTGTGACCATAAATGATACAGCCGTCAGCATTCAGTCCCGCAGTTCTATAATCTACAAAGATAGAGCCAGCGCCGTTTGAAACTTTGTCAGACCCGTGAGTTAAATAAAATTTGTTATCATCATGTGCCACTATTGGATATTGAATTCTAGAATTATCTAACTTAATGTATCCAACTGCTTCGTCATTGTACTTTCTCATCGCCTTGTAATTCCAAGACCACTTTTTACTTTTAGTAGAAAAATCTATAGTGTTGTTTGAGTTCGCATTTCCCTGTTCAAACATCTTATCAATCTCAGCGTACTTCTCTTCATCTTCTTTGTAACCAAGATAAGAATCCGTCAAAGAATATGATGCATAAATAAGCGCAACTGCTGCTGCACATAAAATCACAATTCTTA
>CAJOMD010000045.1 GCA_905235555.1 uncultured Eubacterium sp. | reverse complement strand
ACCACGTAAGGTTATCTTTGCCGATGTACCGAGAAATGCAACCGGTAAAATTGAAAAGCCAAAGATGCGCAAGATGTACAACAGCGAGAATTTGGTAGATGCACAGAATAAGGCGTAATATAAATATAATAATTAGAAACTTTAGAAGGCTGAAGACGAATGTCTAAAGCCTTCTTTTTACTATTATGTTAGGTAAAAAACACAAAAATGAATAGAACTCAAATAAATAAAGTTTTCGACATATCGAAAACTTTTGCTAAATATTGCTTGACTTTTCGATATATCGAAAAGTATAATGATAACAGAAATAGCACACTTTTCCCTAGGAGGAAAAAAAATGATTAAACGTGAAACCTATTTAAACAAAATAAGACCGTTTATCGATAAGAATGTAGTGAAAGTAATTACTGGTATTAGAAGAAGTGGTAAGTCAGTTTTGCTACAGCTTATTAGTGATGAATTGATTGAAAATGGAGTAAAGAAATCACAGATAAAATTTATCAATTTTGAAACAAAAAATTTAGACTATGTGAATGATGTTGATTCCCTATATAAGGAAATCAAAAAGTTTGCTGACAAGAATAAGAAGTCGTATTTATTTTTAGATGAAGTACAGGAACTCGAGGGATGGGAAAAAGTTGTTAATTCTTGCATGATAGACTTTGATATTGATATTTATATTACTGGATCCAATGCGAAGATGCTTTCGGGAGAATTGGCTACATATTTAGCGGGTAGATATGTAGAAATAAAAGTTTATCCATTTTCCTTTGCCGAAGTCAAAGAAGCTATGGGTGATGAAGATGAAAGGGAGTTGTTTAATCAATACATTAAATGGGGAGGAATGCCATTTATATATAACTACAAATTGGAAGATGGTGGAACAAGGCAGTATCTAGAAGATATTTTTTCATCCGTCATTCTGAAGGATATTATTCAACGAAATAATGTTAGAGATATTGAACTTTTCAAAAGAATTATGATGTATATAATCTCGAATATTGGAAGACCTCTTTCCTCAACTAATATTTCAAAGTATTTAAAGAGCGAAGGAAGAAAAATCTCGTCAGAGACCATTTATAATTATATAGATTATGGGAAAACTGCCTGTCTGTTTTACACTGTTCCAAGAGAAGATTTGGTTGGCAAAAAAATGTTAAAGTTCCAAGAAAAAATCTATATTACAGATCAAGGTTTAAGAGAAGTGTCTTACGGAAATAATACAAGAGATATTGACCAGATTCTGGAAAACATTGTTTATATGGAACTACTAAGACGTGGTTATGAAATAAGCGTCGGTATTATTGGAAAGAAGGAAGTGGATTTTGTTGCAAGGAAAAGCAACGAGACCATATATATTCAGGTGAGCTACTTACTTGCTAGTGATGAGACAATAGAAAGGGAATTTTCTCCATTGGAAGAAATTGATGATAACTATAAAAAATATGTAGTGACAATGGATGAGATTGATAGAAGTAGAGATGGTATTATACATATGAACATCAAAGATTTTTTACTTAAAAAATAGAATAATACTGAACTGACAAAAGGTTCGATAAATGAACTGATAAATGACTCGATAAATGAACTAATAAATGACTCGATAAATGAATTAACAAAACCGGCTGGTGGGAGGTTATTAATGAATAAAAAATCAGAATACTTCACAATACCAAATTTAATGGGGTACTTTAGAATATTATTAGTCCCAATATTTTTGTGGTTTTTTGTTAAGTCGGAGCACACATCAGGATACAATGTATATTACTGGTTGATGCTAGCTACCATTGCAGTGTCGGGTTTAACTGATTTTTTTGACGGACGTGTAGCTAGAAAATTTAATCAAGTGACTGACTGGGGAAAGATGCTAGATCCTATCGCAGACAAAATTACGATAGGTGCTATTGTAGTGGCACTCGCCATTAAGTATTCAATTGTTATGGCAATGGTCGCATTGTATATAGTAAAAGAAGGATATATGTCTATTATGGGAATGATTCTTTTAAAGAAGGGTCAAAAGATAGAAGGCGCGATGTGGTACGGCAAAGTCTGCACATTTGCCACTTATGTAATAATTATCATATTACTCGTATTCAAAGAAATACCGCAGATGTGGGTGGACATTTTAGTATTTGTGAATATGGCTATTATGCTTTTCACATTTATTATGTACATTCCATATCATATTAAGAAGTTTAAGGAGGCAAAGATCTCAAATGTTCAAGACCAATAAATGAATTAGATTAATAAATAGATTATAGAAAGAAAAAACTATGAGAGATTACACTTGTGTCGATATAGAAACCACGGGCATCTCGCCACAGTACGCACAGATTATTGAGATTGGTGCGCTAAAGGTTAGAGATGGAGAAGTGGTAGACACATTTTCACAACTTATAGATCCGTTAAGAGAAGTGCCTGCAGAAATTACGGCGCTCACGGGCATCACTACAGATATGGTAGAGGGAGAGCCTACCATAGATATTGTTTTGCCGGAGTTCATTCACTTTGCTGGGGACGATTTGCTTCTCGGACATAATGTGCGTTTCGATTTTAGTTTCCTAAAGCAAAACGCTATGAACCTTAACCTGGGCTTCGCCAAAAGTGGAATGGACACTCTACGCATCGCCCGAGCCAAATGTCCAGAACTTCAGAGTAGAAGCTTAGATTTTTTATGCAATCATTTTGGTATCAATGATGAAAATCACCATAGAGCCTTTAATGATGCGAAGGTTACTAGTGAACTTTATTTGATGTTTTATGATATGTATAGAGCCGACAATCCTGAACTCTTTCAGCCGAAAGAGTTTATATACAAACCTAAGAAAAGCGCACCTATCACGGATAAGCAAAAACGATATTTGCTTGCTTTGATTTCATATCACAATTTAGATATAGACTATGATATCGATGTGTTATCAAAGAGTGAAGCATCTAGAAAAATAGATTACATTATTTCCACAAAAGGCAAGATAATTCGCTGAATTTTTCAAAATTAATTTCATAAAAGGCAAGATAATTCGCTAAATTTTCCACAAAAATTGCCTAAATACTATGCAAAGAAAATGTTTTGTGTTATATTTAATAAGGTTAAGGAAAATTTTACGTATTTTCTCTATAACCCCCATAAATATAGGCTATTTTGAAAGTTGAATTTGACATATTTTTAGAATAATACGGAGGAGTTATGAACTTTTTTACCAATAAAAGAAACCAAAGAATTATAGCAGCTGTTATTGCATTAATAGTGGCTGCAGCATTGGTTGTAACATCTATATCAATTTTCTAAACATTATAATTATTGTTTGAAAGGAACATCATGAAAGTTTTAAAACGAATGACATTTTTAATAATGGCTTTCACACTTATGTTTTGCATAAGTGCTTTTGTGATGGGCGCTGAAAAGAAAGACGATAAGGGAACAATTAAGAGAGGCGTTAGAATTAATGGTGAGAACGTTAGTGGAATGAAAAAGAAAGATGCTACTCGCAAAGTTCGTGACGCTGTAAACAAGAAAACAAACATTAAGGTCAAGATAAAAGTGGGCGACTACACTTGTGAAACTAAATTAGTGGATCTAGGGTACGAGTGGTCAAATGTGGATATAGTGGATGAGGCTATAGAATATGGAAAAGTGGGAAGTATCGTTACTCGCTACGTAAACAATACTCAACTTAGAAACGGTGGTAAAGATTTTCATATTAAGATGGAACTTAATGAGAAGAAAATGAAGAAGAAGTTTAAGAAGGCTGTAGAGCCATATGAACTTCCAGTTTTGAATGCAGAACTTAAAGCCACTGGTCACGGTTTTAAGATTTTAAAAGAAGACAATGGATATGAAGTAGATCAGAAAAAGTCTACTACTGCTTTTGCCGAATATGTAAATAAGAAGTGGGATGGAAAATCAGATATTGATTTCACAGCCACCACTAAAGTTACAAAACCTAAGTACACAGTAAAAGATTGTATGAAGGTTTCTAACACACCAATGGGTTCATTTACTACATCAGTATCTGGTGGAGAGATAAATAAAACTAGGAATAAAAACATTAAAGTTGGCGCTAAGAAGTTGGATGGATATACTATCTATCCAGGAGAGCAGTTCTCATGTAATGACCACCTTGCTCCATGGACAGAGGACAATGGATGGTATAATGCTGGCACTATTGTAGGAAGTAAAGTGGAAGATAGTTTGGGCGGAGGTATCTGTCAGGTAGCAAGTACGCTTTACAATGCTTTGCTACGAGCGGAAATAAAAGTGGTTAAGAGATTCCCACACTCTCTATCAGTGGGTTATGTGGACTTTGCGGCGGACGCCGCACTGGCAGGAGATTATAAAGATTTAGTGTTTGAAAATAATACGGATGCACCTATATATTTGCAGTCACACTTTGACGGTGCTTCACTTACTTTCAATATTTACGGCCATGATACTAGAAAGAAATGGCACGAGGTTAAATATGAAAGTGAACTTATAAAGACTATTCCGGTTAAGAAGATTACAGTTAAAGATCCAACTAAGCCAGAAGGTTTTGTGGAAGTGGAAGAGGGACATGTGGGTCGTGTTGCTAAATTATGGAAGATTACTTACGAGCACGGCAAACAGGTTAGCAAGGAACTTCTCCATGAGAGTAAATACAAGATGGTTCCAACCAAGATTATCAAAGGTACTGGAAAGAATATTAAGGAGACCGAGTCCAGCGATAAGAAAAAAGAAACTACAGCTGGGCGTTAAGAGGTGAAGAATGATTTATTTAAAACCGGAAGACACTACAATCGTGGTGTCTTCTTATTGCATTAAGGAGAATAAAGACGAGTTGGAAAAGCCAATCGTGCGTCCAGGAATGGACGTGGTAATGGTTGGATCTATTAGTGTTGGTGCTACGCTGTCTTTGGCGAAGAAGTATGAGAGTGTTTTGAGGGATAAGTTTAGCACTAGTTTTGTGGACGGCGTCTTTGAACTAGAGAAAGTTTCAACCACCAATATGTATTTGAAGATGGCACAGGATTTTTTGAGTTCTGTAAATGAAAAGGCTTTGGTTTATGAGATAGGAAGCGAAGGTGCCTTTGCAGGGCTCTTTGAGACTTCTAAGTTTATGGGAAAAGGAATAGAGGTGGAAATTCCAGATATTCCAGTTTGGCAGGAAGTGGTGGAAGTGGCCGAAGTGTTTGATGTTAACCCATATAAGGCAGACGGCACAGGCGCACTAATTATTGTGTGCAATAGAGGCTCCGATATGGTAGAATATTTAACAGATGAGGGCCTTTTTGCAAGTGTTATTGGCACAGTGACTGACAATAATGATAAGATTGCCCGAAACGGTGACGAGGTTAGATACCTAGAGCCTACAAGAGTGGAAGAACTCGCAAACCTACTGTAGATTGTTAAGGTAGAAGGAGTTCAAACAACTTAATTCGCTTTTATTTTTATAGGAGAAAGATTATGAGAGAAGAGATTTTAAGATTAATCGAAAACAAAGGAAGAATTGATTTAAAAGAAGCCGCGGTACTTCTTGGAATGGAAGAGGCGGAAGTGGCCAATGCCATTGCAGACATGGAGAAGGAAAAGGTTATCTGTGGTTACTATACAATGATAGACTGGGACAAAACAGATGACACTAGAGTGACTGCTCTTATTGAAGTGCGTGTTACTCCACAGAGAGGTACGGGCTTTGATGATATAGCAGATCGCATTATGAAGTATGACGAGGTTAAAGCAGTTTATTTAATGTCAGGTGGATTTGATTTCACAGTTATTATAGAGGAAAAGAGTATGAAGGAGATTGCACAGTTTGTAACTAGCAAACTTTCAACACTCGATTCTATCTTAAACACATCTACACACTTTGTTTTGAAGAAGTACAAAGATTACGGAACTGTTTTATCAGATGAAAATGAAAGGATTTTGGTGACACCATAATGAGAGATCCGTTATCGAACACCATTAAGGATATTAAGCCTTCAGGCATTAGAAAGTTTTTCGATATAGTTAGCGAGATGAAAGACGCCATTTCGCTAGGTGTGGGAGAGCCTGATTTTGACACGCCTTGGCATATAAGAGAAGAGGGTATCTACTCGCTCGAGCGCGGCAAAACTTTCTATACATCTAACACAGGCTTGAAGGAATTAAGAGTTGAGATAAGTAAATATTTAGAAAAGAAGATTGGCGTAACTTATGATCCATTAAGTGAGGTTATAGTGACAGTGGGAGGTAGCGAGGCTATTGATTTAGCTTTCCGCGCTATGCTAGACCCAGGTGATGAAGTTTTAGTTCCTCAGCCTAGCTATGTCTCTTATGTTCCTTGCGTGGAACTTACACACGGTGTGCCAGTCACCATTTGCCTAAAAGAAGAAAATCAATTTAGACTTACGAAAGAAGAATTGCTTGAGAGCATTACAGATAAAACCAAGATGTTAGTTCTTCCTTTCCCTAATAATCCTACGGGAGCTATTATGGAAAAGAAGGATTTAGAAGACATCGCAAAGATTTGCGTGGAAAAAGATATTTATGTTTTGTCTGACGAAATTTACTCGGAGCTTACATATGGTACCGACCATGTGTCTATAGCTTCATTCCCAGGAATGAGAGAAAGAACTATTGTGATTAATGGATTCTCAAAGGGATTTGCTATGACTGGTTGGCGCATGGGCTATGCTGCTGGACCAAAAGTTATTATAGAGCAGATGCTAAAGATTCATCAGTATGCAATTATGTGCGCTCCTACCATGAGCCAGTACGCTGCTGTGGATGCTTTGCAACACGGAGAAAAAGATGTGCAAATGATGCGTGAGTCATATAACCAGCGCAGAAGATTTTTAATGAATGCATTTAAAGAGATGGGCTTAGATTGCTTTGAGCCTTTTGGTGCTTTCTATGTGTTCCCTAATATTAAAAAATATGGACTTACATCTGAAGAGTTTGCTACACGCTTGCTTCAAGAAGAAAAAGTGGCTGTGGTGCCGGGCACTGCTTTTGGCGACTGCGGTGAGGGTTTCCTTCGAATTTCTTATGCTTACTCTTTGGATAATTTAAAGATAGCTTTAGATAGAGTTAAGAATTTTATCAAGAGATTAGATTCTGAGAAATAAAAATTTTAAACTGGCCTAGGAATACTAGGTCAGTTTTTGTATGTGAGAAATAAATTGTTAGGCTTAACAAATTTGGACAAACCCGATAAAAGAGGATGGATATGAACATAGTTTTACTAGAACCAGAAATACCACAAAACACAGGAAACATTGGACGTACTTGTTGTGCTACAGGAACCAAACTTCATTTGATTGAGCCAATGAAGTTTAGAATAACCGAAAAGAATTTGAAGCGAGCAGGTATGGACTATTGGAAAGATTTGGATGTGGTGATTTATGATTCTTATAATGATTTTTGTAAACAAAATCCAAATGCAAAGATTTGGTATGCCACCACAAAGGCACACCAGAAATATACAGATGTGGAATTTGGTCCGGACGATTTTATTATGTTTGGAAAAGAGAGTGCTGGTATACCGGAAGAAATTTTGGTAGAGCATGAAGAGACATGCATCCGCATTCCAATGAATGAAGATATAAGATCACTAAACCTTTCAAACTCAGTGGCGATTGTTTTGTATGAGGCATTAAGACAGCAGAATTTTGCTGGTATGCAGGATGCTGGGGAGTTACATAGGTTGGAGTGGAAGTAAAATAATAAAAAGTAGTAAAACTATTAAAAACAGAAAGTATCAAAAGAACAGTCACGAAAGGGCAAATGCAAAATATGAAAGAAAGATATCTCACCGTATTTGTAGCAGTTTACAATATCGAAGAGTATTTAGATCGTCTATTTGAGTGTGTGAAAAAACAGACCTTTGAAGATTATGAATTGTTGATAATGGATGATGGTTCCACTGATAACAGTCTAGAAATATGTAAAAGATATGCAAAAGAAGATGATAGAATAAGAGTAGTTTCTTTGCCTCATAGAGGTTTAGCGGCCACTAGAATGTCTACTTATCAGGAGTTACGAACAAAATTTGCGGTATGTATAGATGGT
>CAJOMD010000044.1 GCA_905235555.1 uncultured Eubacterium sp. | reverse complement strand
CGGGAGTTACTATTTCCAGCCAGTCCGGATGGCGTATGCCTCAGCTCACACCGGAGCAGGACAGACAGCTTGCCACTACACCGACGGAGGAATTACTCAACCTTGATATTTTAAAGCCGGAGAATATCAAGGATACGCTCCACGCTTACCAGATGGCAAAGCGCTGTAATGAAAAGCGTGTTATGTACGAGTGCGTTCGCTGGGGTGAACGCGGCGCAAGGCTGAACGACATTGCGCCCGGAATTATCGTGACGCCGCTTGCCATCGATGAGTTCAACGGACCTCGCGGCGACTTTTACAAGAACATGTTTGCCAAGTGCCCTGCGGGAAGACCCGGAACGGCGGATGAAATGGCAAATATCGCAGAACTGCTTCTCAGTGATGCCGGAGCGTTTATTACCGGATCTACCTTCCTTGCAGACGGTGGTGCAACGGCAAGCTACTATTACGGTCCGCTTCAGCCAAAAGAATAAATAGTGCAACGATTCGCACACTGCCATCAGCGGCGGAGGTATCAGATGAGTGGAAACAAGATAAGCGTTCAGACGCTGGATTTGAATTGTGATTTTTCAGATGTTGCCGCGCAACTGAATAAGATCGCATCAGAACACTTTGGGATTGCAGCATAAATAAAGGGAGGCACTGACATCAAAATGGACGTATCGAGCCATGTGGAGACAGTAGTATTGATGTCAAGATATTTATAGTGAAGGGAGATTAAATATGTCACTTTCAGCAAAACAGATAGAAAATACACGTAGAGAACTTAAAGAAAACCTAAATAAAGCGGGTGTGGAAATTCATGATATTGCAACTGACCTCGGAACAACACAGGAATATATTATGCAGCTTCTGTGCCTTGAGCCAAAGCGTTATGAGGATACATGGATTTTGAAAAACTACCTGATAGACAAGGTCAGAGAAGCTGGAAAGACCCCAACAGCATTTACTGCACTCGGAGGAGATTACCATGTTATTTGGTTCCTAGATTCTGAGTATATAGATGGTGGAAAGATTTATTGAATAAAGTGGTGACCAAATGCAAAACGCAAATTTCATGGTAAATATGGAAATATCCATAAGATTATGTGATAGGAGGAAATTAATATGAAGATTATCACGCTGGAAGAGCATTACGCCGATCAGCGTATTATGGATGCTAATAATGCTTTTGATGGCAACAGACCAACCATGTCGCCGGAGCAGACAGAGGCAATGAATTTCCTTATGTCTCGTTCGTTTCCGGGTCCGGAACTTCTGGATTTTGAGAAAAGACTGCAGTATATGGATAATAACAAGATTGATATACAAATACTTTCTATGACATCACCGGTATCAGATTTGGTTCCAGCAGAGGAACAGGTAAGGATTTGCAGGCAGGCGAATGATATTACGAAACAGCATATAGAGGAATATCCAGGCCGCTTCCTTGGTTTCGCAACACTTCCGATGGCTGACCCTGAAGCGGCTGCCCTGGAACTGGAACGTTGTGTGAAGGAACTTGGTTTCTGTGGTACTATGCTAGCAGGAAGATATAAGGGTAGGTTTTATAACGAAGAGGAGTTTTTACCAATTTTTAAAAAAGCAGCAGAACTAGATGTCCCAGTATATTTTCATCCTGCACTTATTCCGATGGAAGTGCAGGAAACCTATTACATGTCCGATGCATATTCCTTTGTGGTCGGATCTGAATTGGCATTTGCCGGATATGGATGGCACTCTGAGGTCGGTATCCAGATTGTGAGAATGATCCTTTCTGGCATTTTTGATAAGTTGCCAAATCTCAAGTTCATCTCCGGACATTGGGGAGAGACCATTCCGTCATTCCTTGAGCGTATGGACACAATCCTAGATCAGGAAATCACAGGCTTAAAAAAGAAAGTCTCCGAATATTATAAGGAGCATGTTTATATCACTCCGAGCGGCATCATGTCAAATGACCAGCTGGAATATATGGTTAAAGTGATGGGAGCCGAACATGTGATGTATGCTATAGATTATCCGTATATGAAGCCAGACAATGTTTATGAATTCCTGATGGACAGTGCGCTTTCAGATGAGGAAAAAGAATTAATTGCCTATAAAAATGCGGAACGCGTATTTCATTTATAATAATCAATGTAGTATAATGAGTGTGAGTTTATTTAAGAAAGGAAGTTAGGAAATGTCGGCACCAGATAAAAGTATAGACCAAAGATTATTACAATCAGCCAAGGAGGTTTTTTTAGAAAAAGGATTTGAGATGGCACAGCTATCTGAGATTTGCAAAAAAGCAGGAGTAACTACAGGTGCTCTTTATAAAAGGTTTTCAGGGAAAGAAGAATTATTTTGCGTGTTAGTACAAGATACTATCAAGGCTATGGAAAATTATGTAGATAGAATATCGACAGCGGATTTATCTACCTACACGGATCAACAAATATATGAAGGATTTCATATGAATCCTGAAGCCAATATTCATTGGATTAAGTTTTTGTATGAACACAAAGAGGGATTTACCCTTCTTATAAAATGTTCATCAGGTACTAGATATGGCGATTTTCATGATACATGGTCAGATAGACTGACAGGCATTCACTATAAGTTTTATTTAGAAGCCAAAAGACGAGGAATGGCCACAAAAGAGATTACTATAGATGAAATGAATGTTTTAACGTCGGCCATATGGGCATTGTTTTATAAGCCGTTTTTGTTAGATTTGCCTTGGGAATCTATGGAAAAAATTTCTTATGCTTTAAGTGAATTTATAAATTGGTATTCAGCATTGGGGATAGAACAATAGGAGAGAGAAATGATTGAATTAAAAGAGTACAAAGGACACATTAGAAATTGGAATGCTCTTTGCAATGAACTACATATAGAAAAAGGCCAAGAAGCAAAGAATAGAGAAAGGGAAATCATAATTAAAGGTTATGAAAGATGGGGAGAAGAAGTAGTAAACCATCTTATCGGAATGTTCTCTTTTGCTTTAGTGGATGGAGATAAGATTTTCTGCGCAAGAGACCAATTTGGAACTAAGCCATTTTATTACTATGTGACAAAAGAAAATGATCTTCTCTTCGGAAATCAGATTAGAAAGATTATGAAGCAGGATGGATTCCAAAAAGAATTTAACCACGATATGCTTCAAATGTATTTGAACTTTACATACTGCCCAGGAGAGGACACTATGTTTAAGGGGGTTAAAAAATTACTCCCTGGTAGATATTTAATTTTTGAAAATGGGAAAGTAAATATCACTAGATACTTTAAGCCTGAATTTCATCCAGAGGAAGGAAAGACTTTGGAGGAGTGGGCAGATGAAATATCAAATACTATGGAAGAGATAGTGAAGGAAGTGAAACTTCCTGAGGAAGAGGCATATTCGTTCCTATCAGGTGGCGTGGATTCATCATATGTTTTGGCTATTACAGATGCTACCACGGCCTGTTCTATAGGATATGATGAGACAGCGTTAGGCGATAAAGCAGTGTATAATGGTGTTAGATATAACGAAGCAGACCTCGCCAAAGAAACGGCAGAACACTTTGGTAGAAAGTTCTCACTTAAGGAAGTGGGACCAGAGGAATACTTTAATGAAATTCCATTTGTAATGGAAAATATGGAGATGCCTTTGGGTGATGCTTCAGCGGTCACATTTTCACTTGGATGCAGGGCGGCAGCTGCGCAAAATCCACTTTGCTACTCAGGAGAGGGAGCAGATGAATTCTTTGGTGGATATAATGCTTATAGAAATCCTGTGAACGAAGATAAAATTAAGAATAAAGCTTATCTTGGTAGCACAAGCATTATGCGTGAAGAAGAAAAACAGAAGATTTTAAAAGAATATAATCCAAACATTCAGCCATTTGATATGGTGAAGGATATATACGAAGAGACCACAGGTGAGCCAGCCATCAATACGATGAGCATGATTGATATTATCAATTACTTAGAAGGAGATATTTACCTAAACGTTGATAAGACCTCAACAGCTCATGGCCTTGAGATTAGAATGCCGCTTACAGATATTCGAATGTTTAATATAGCGTCAAGATTGCCAGCAGATTTTAAGGTGACAGAAGAGCAAAATAAAGTGGCACTTCGTACGGCAGCTAGCAAGGTACTTCCAGATGAAGTAGCATTTAGAAAAAAACTAGGTTTTGTAGTTCCAGTTAGATTTTGGTTAGCAGAAGAACCATATGCTAGCAAGATTCGAGAAAAGTTTACAGGTCCTAGTGCTGAGAAGTTCTTTAACACAGATGAACTAGTAAAAATATTAGATGAATATGTAAATGGAAATAGCAACTTCTGGCTAAAGACATATGTGATTTACGTATTCCTAGTTTGGTACGACATATACTTTGGATAAATAGGAGGATTTTAGAATGAAGAAATTGATTGCAGTATTAACAATAATTTCATGTGTTGGAATGTTAGCAGCATGTGGAAACGACAAAGACGAAAAATCAAATGAGGGAGATGCTACATTGGCATCTGGGCAGACTATTTCAGTGGTGGTTGCCAACAGTACAGAGACACAGGCTTCACCTAAGAAGATTGTTAAAGTGACAGCGGTACCTTCGCAGAAAACCACCAAGAAAGTTAAGACCACCAAGGCGGCAGTTCCTAAGAAAACAAAGGCAAAGGGCGGAAACATAACAGGCTCTTGGACTTGGGAAGGTGGAATCTTTGTATACACATTTAGCAAAGATGGAACTGGTGTTTACACGACAGGTAGTGAGGCTATGCACTTCACATACAAAACAAAAAACAACAAAGTTTACATCACATACAAAGGAGATAACGCACCAGTCGTTATGCCTTATACAGTAAAGGGTAAAACATTAATTCTAAAAGATGAAAATGGCGATGATGTAACATATTATAAGAACAAAAAACATGCAAATCCAAATAAGTAGGAGTAGAATATGGAAAAAATAACAGACACTATTATTAATGTAGGCGTTAATGATTATGATATTGATTTGTTTGAAGGTCAGTACGAGTTAGATGAGGGTATGGCTTACAATTCATATGTCATAATGGATGAGAAAATTGCAATTTTAGATACAGTGGATTCTGACGTTACAGATGAGTGGATGAAGAACCTTAAGAAGGCTTTGGGAAAAAAAGAACCTGACTATTTGGTTGTTCACCATATGGAACCAGATCATTCTGGAAGTATTCTAGATTTGCTTGAGAAATACCCAAATATCACTATTGTGACCAGTGCGAAAGCTGTGGATTTAATGAAGCAGTTCGCTGGCAAAGAGATTAACCAAGAGATAAAAGTAGTGGCTGAGGGAGATACACTGGAACTTGGAAGTCATACTTTGAACTTTATCGCTGCACCTATGGTTCACTGGCCAGAAGTCTTGATGTCTTATGAGTCTAGTGAAAAAGTTTTATTTAGTGCAGATGCCTTCGGCAAATTCGGTACTAGAGATGCAGACGAAGATTGGGCATGTGAAGCTAGAAGATACTATTTTAATATAGTAGGAAAGTATGGTATGCAAGTTCAAAATGTTTTGAAAAAAGCTAGTGATTTAGATATTCAAATTATTTGTCCGCTACACGGACCAGTGCTAGATGAGAACTTAGGATATTATTTAGATTTATACAATACATGGAGTAGTTACGAGCCAGAAGACCATGGCGTCTTTATCTGCTACGCATCTATTCACGGACACACCGCAGAAGCAGCAGAGAAGTTTCAAGAAGTACTGGAGGGTACTGGTGAGGAAAAAGTGGCTATAGCAGATTTAACTGATGAAGATATACACGAGTGTGTGGAAGATGCATTCAGATATGATAGATTAGTTTTGGCAGCATCTTCTTATGATGCAGGAGTATTTCCACCTATGGAAGATTTCTTGAGAAGACTAAAACATAAAAACTATCAGAATAGAAAAGTATATTTGATTGAGAATGGTTCATGGGCTCCATCAGCAGCTCGTACTATGAAAGCTATTCTTGATGAGATGAATGTGGAAGTGTGTGAACAAGTAGTTACAATCAAATCTAAGATGACCCAAGAAACTTTAGACGAAATGATTTCACTTGCACAGAAAGTAGTGTTCGGAGACAAGGGCGACAGTTTCGTTAAATTCAAAGAATAACAAAAGAAATCTATAAAAAATATTTAAATAATTGAAAACAAAAAGACGTATGGATGAACGACTTTTCTAGTTAATCCGTACGTCTTTTTGTTTTGGTTAAATTTATTTAATACATTTTTTAGTTGTCCACTTGCCTTTGCCTATTCCGTTAGTGAAGGCTTGGATTTTGATGTAATATTTTTTCTTCTTTTTCTTAAGACCCTTTATTGTCTTTTTGTTGTTTTTGCCACCCTTAACTGTAATCTTATGTGAGTCTTTTACCATATTCTTATCTGATGAGTACCAGATAGTATATCCACTTGCATAGTTCTGTGCACTCCACTCTAATGTTATCTTCTTCTTATTCTTTGACCTAGACCATTTCTTGAGTTTGGATAATCTAGGTAGAAGATTGAACGTAGTACTTAGTGTTCCCACATACTTTTCTTTGGTGCCAGTTACTTTTATAGTAGCTACTCCAGTGTGAGTGGAATCTTTGTATGTAATCTTATATTGTTTACTTGGAATTAATTCTCCGTTTGCATATACATGTATTCCTGGAGTTACTTTTTTGCCAATAATGTTTGATGCGTAGAACTTACTGCCAATTACTACAATCTGTCCCCTTGAAATACACTGGAATTTAGTGTTCTCCTTATGAGCAGTTGAGATAACACCATTCTTTATACTCATAATCACATTACCTTCAGTAGCTAGATATGTCTTAATAAATCTAAGAGCTAGTCTTTGCAAAACTGAATCTCTAGGTAAATACACATTCTTTTCCGTGTAGCCGTTTGGAATAACCGCGTGTGTTGGCTTAACATAGTCTAAGAAATCAGCACAAGTGGAAGCAGCGGCCCCATGATGTCCCACCTTCAAAATGTCTGCTTTGAAATTATATTTTTTAGCCATAAGTTTTCTTTCCATTGTAGAAGGAAGATCGCCAGTCAATAAAATTGATTTGTTATCACAAGTAACCTTTGTAACAATACTTGATTCGTTAAAAGTAGTTCCTTGTCTGCCATCGTATATTACTTTTACAGAGGCATCGCCAAAGGTCCAAGTTTGTCCTTCATATGGATTTGTATAAACTAAATCTTCTTCATCTTTTATAGCATCCATAAATTTTCCATAGTGAGATTCTTTGCCGGTGTCCGGATTATAATATGGCTTCATAGGTTCAGAGTAAAATAAGTTTTTAATATTATATTTTTTGAAAATTGCTGGAAAACTACCGATATGATCCTTGTCGGCATGAGTGGCTACTACATAATCTATAGTATCTCCTACTATATGCTGTTCTAAGTAATTCAAAATAGTATCGCTAGCAGAAGGTTCCCCACTGTCCACTAGCATGTAGTGCCCTTTACTCTCCAAAAGAATGCAATCACCGTGTCCTACATAAATGGTGTGCATGTTAAGTTCCCCTGCATTAGCTTGCGCTTTAGTGACTACAAAGAAGCCTAAAGCCACAAGCGCAAATAAAAATAGTTTAATTGTTCGTTTTAACATAATACTTTTCGTAAGTCCTTTTTATATAATCTTTGGTACGCATGTAACTGTACCAGAACGCTAGCTGAATAAAAATAGTAAATCCGAATATTACCCATGCTACTGTTTTTAGTGCTCCAAAATCTGACCCAAGCCAAAATGCGAAAGTGGCAAGACATTGAGATGCGCAAGATGCAAACCAAAGTATTTTACACCATTTTCTCTCATCTCTACACCATGGTCCTGGAATCATTCTAAGTAGGCCAGCAGCAACCAAATATATTGTTACTATATTAATAGCAAGATAAATCATACCAATAAAAAATGATGCATTTACTAGATCAATACCATTAATTATGAATGGCAAGGCAAACATAATGCCGTGAACTATCAAACCTGCGATAGATGTTAGAATAGCCAACTTAAACTGTCTTGCACATTTTATTATCAATATACATCCTATTAATATAAACAAAAATCCTGCAAAGTCATTAAAAATATCAACTTGTACATTTTCAAAATAAACTTTATCTATAACTTTTGTGATCTTTGGTGAAGAAGATTTAATGCCAGGTTGCTGATTGGCTTTCGTTTCTGGTTCCGTTGACTTGGATTTAGAATCATCAAGCATTTTATATGTACAAGATGCACCATAATTAGAAACGATATTGTAATACTGGTATTCGCCAATCACTTTATTAGAGTTTTCATATTTATGTGGATAAGATAGGTTAGTAGTAAAAGGAATATCTAAAACTATAAAGATAAATCCTAGAATAAATAACAATAAAGCTATCTTTAATCTGCTCATAAACAACCTCCAAGCGCTAAACCTACGCCTTTAACAATTATAATAAGAATAGCGAAAAAATCAAAGTAAAAAATTGTTATTCTGATTTAAAAAGAGTATAATTTTATTTAGTGAGTAAGTGTTGGGGTTTCGAGTCTTCGACACTATTTTTATGTAGAGGTAAATATGTATAAGTATAAGGATAAAATTAGATATAGCTTAGTGGATAACACAGGAACAGTTCCGCCATATGA
>CAJOMD010000043.1:1234-9725 GCA_905235555.1 uncultured Eubacterium sp. | reverse complement strand
TATCTTTGTGTTGTGATAAAAACTGTTAAACACATTTGATAATTCATAAATATACTGACATATTCTATGAGGTGCAAGTTCTTCTGCGGCTGACTCTATCACTTCATTAATTTTTGAAATTTCAAGCATTAGTTTGTTTTGTGTTTCATTGTCGCTAGCCTTAATCTCTAGCCCTTCTACACTTCCACCTTCTGCCTTGTACTTCTCTAAAATAGACTTAATTCGAACTATTGTATATAGAATATAAGGTCCAGTATTTCCCTCAAAGGAAGCAAACTTTTCTAGGTCAAAGATATAGTCTTTATTTGCCTGATTTGAAAGATCGCCATACTTGAGTGCAGCCAATCCCACTATCTCAGAAACCTTCTTAGCCTCCGCATCATCCAAAGACTTATTCTCCTTCATCTTGTTGTAAACTGCTTCGTTTATATCATCAATCAAATACTCTAGACGATAAACTCCGCCGTCACGAGTCTTGAAAGGCTTACCATCTTTACCGTTCACTGTACCAAAACCGATAAAGTTCATTTCTCTATCACCTGTTACAAAACCAGCTTTTTTTGCAACTCTAAAAACTTGTGTGAAATGAAGCTCCTGACGCTTATCTGTTATATAAATATACTCATCAGGCTCGTATAACTTTTCACGCTCAATAATAGTTCCTAAATCTGATGTGGCATAAAGTGCTGCACCATCAGACTTTCTAACGATACATGGAGGATACTCTTTCTTATCCCCATCTTCTTTTAAATCCACAACCAAAGCACCCTCACTCTCGTAAGCAAGTCCTTTGTCCACTAATTCCTGAATCAAATCTTCAATATATGGATTAGCATCGCTCTCACCTTTCCATAAGTCAAAGTGTGTATCTAGTCTGTCATAGTTTTTCTTAAGATCAGCTAGTGAGACATTCATTATATGTTCCCAAATAGCGCGGTATGGTTTGTAACCGTCTTGGAGTTTTCTAGTAGCCTCTCCAGCTGCCTCTTTAAATTTCTCATCCTCTGCTGCCTTTGCGCTGGCCGCAGGATAAATCTCCTCTAGCTCTGAAATATCAAATGGAGCATCTGTTGGATATTCACCATCAAAGTCCTCGTCAAAGTATGGAAGGTCAGGTTTTCTTTCCTTTAATTCCATAATGATAAGACCCATCTGAAGACCCCAGTCTCCTAGATGAACATCACCAATCACATTGTTGCCCATATACTTCTTGATTCGCTTAATGCTTTCGCCAATAACAGCTGAACGCAAATGCCCAACGTGCAAAGGTTTAGCCACATTTGCTCCACCGTAGTCCACAATTATAGTTTTATCTTGCTCTTCTACGCCAAAGTTTTCTTCTTTGTTCAAATTATTTAAGTATTTAGCAACAAACTTAGTGTTTAAGTCAATATTAATAAAGCCAGGATTAATGGCCTCCACTTTGGAAAACATCTCGTTATCTTTTACAGCGTCCACTATATCTTCTGCAATAGCAATAGGTGCTTTGCCATATTTTTTGGCGCCGGCCATAGCTCCGTTACACTGATACTCGCAAAGATCAGGTCTGTTAGAAACACCAACTATAGCCAGTGATTCATCATAGCCCTTTTCCTCAAATGCTTTCTTAAACTCTTCAGTTATTAACTCAAGTACCTTTTTCATTTATAATTCAACTCCATTTTTCTTAAGTAGTTCTTTTGCTGTGTCAACAGAATCCACACCAGTTCTATTTTTGATAGGCGCAAACTCTTTTTCTCTTACCACTTCGTAAGCCAAGCAGTTATCCATATCATGGATCATATCCAAAACCAAAGTTTCAAACTTATAACCGTTTTCTGTTTCTGGCTTAACTACTTTTCCGTTCTCATCTAGACACTCAATCTTTTTCTTAACTACGTGAGTAGATAGATTGTTGTTCATATTTGCTTCCAATGCTTTAATTGAGAATAAATAGTTTAGTATCACTCCATCTTTATATGCAAGACTGCCATCAGGCAAAGTCTCATATCTCATCTCTTCTGTTAACTCATAATACTCAACAATAGATGGTTTTCCATCTTCTAGACAAAGCACACCTACCTTCTCTTCAGGTGCAGCTTTTGATACCACCTTGGATGCAGACACATATCCACCATCAAGCATTGCTCCCACAAACAATGGATCAACCATTCTCTGGCATACATTGTCCACGGCAAATAAGTTGATATACTCTATACCTTTTGCCTTGGCCTCATCTAATAGACCAGCCTTGTTAAATGAAATAAACCAACCGCCATTTCCATTAGGTGATGTAGAAATTCTATCTTTTCTCTCTAGGTAAATCTTTCCGTTAAAATCACACGCTGGAGCCATCTCCTGCTTAAAGAATTTCACATAATCCTTATTATATCCAAAGTAATTTTTCTCCTCAAAAAATTCTCTAGTGTCTTTGTCGTTCTTCTCACTAGTCATAATGTAAAGCGAAACCCAAACTCCCACTTCGTCCACTACATCCATAAGGTTTCTAATGAGCATTTCAAAAATAAATACATCTTTAGTCTCGCCAATATTATACATTCCCTTTGGCTTGTCAGAACCTAGCCTAGTTCCCATACCTCCAGCCAGAAGAAGCGCAGCCACTTTTCCTTCTTTAATAGCCTCTACTCCTTTTTCACGAAACTTATCTGCATTCTCTTCTATCTCTTTAATAGATACTTCGGCATCAAGCGGTGTAATTACACCTCTCTCTTCTGAAGCATCTGCATTATCTATTAACTTAATCAAATCAAAATCAATCTCAGAGATTTGGTCTAGCAAATGCTCTTTTTGATTATCATTTAGCTCGTCAAAGTACTCTAATAAATGACTTTGATTATTCTTTTCTAACAAATCTTTTGCTTCATTATAATTCATTATCTAACCTCTCAGGATGTATTTTTTCATCCCTAATATAATAATTTGTTTTAAGGTTTTATGCAAGGTCTATTGTTCTTTCAAACTCGCTTCTTTTATAGTTTATTAACCCTACAAAGAACTTCTATAATACTCTGAAATCTTAAGTCCGGATCTCTCTTTGTGCACTTCTTTATTATTCGCTTTAGTTTATGTCCAACTCTTTTAGACCTTACATAATCCATATAAACTTTTCCTGTTTTTAGATAATAAAGTGTGGTTCCCATTCCATAAATATCTGTCCTAGTGTCAGTATTATAAATGGATAATCCTTTGCTATCTCCAAATTGCTCTGGCGCTGCAAACCCTCTACTTCCAAATGCTCTCTCGTTAAGTTCAATCTCTTTGGAGTATCGTTTTGCAATTCCAAAGTCCACCAGTTTAACTATACCTTTTTCATCCATCACTATATTAGATGGTTTCAAGTCACGATAAACTATTGGTGGCTCAAGTGAGTGAAGATAATATAGCGCACTTCCCACTTGCATCATCACATGCTTAATCTCTTTTTTCTTTAGCGGACCTTTCCTATCTACAATAGACTTTAAGTTCTCGCCTTTTACGATTTCCATAATCAAAAAGTAGTTATCTTCTTCTTTTATTAGATCGTAAATTTTTGGAAGGTTCGGATGAGATGTGTTTTTAAGCACATTTAACTCTCGCTCCAAACCTTCCAAAAGTTTTTGTTTGTCGCCAGAGTTTGATGAAAAATAATTCTTCATCGCATACTCAATACCTGTCTGGATATCTCGGACACGATAAACTACAGAAAAGCCTCCTTTTCCAATCATTCCCATCACAGCGTATCTTCCGCCGACAACATCATTAATTAAATTTTCCATAACACAACCTTTCCAAGCTGTGTTTCTCTCCGTACCCTCTTATATCTTAGCTACATCCACAAGCGTCATATTGTTCTTAGCATCACTCTCCAAACTTTTTAAGAGTGCGTCCACAGTATCCAAACTTGTGAAGCAGTTAACACCAGTCTCGATAGATGTTCTTCTAATCAAGAATCCATCTCTATTCTTATCTCTACCCTGTGTTGGAGTATCGATAACAATATCAATTTTATGTTCAAGCAGCAAGTCCATAACTGTTGGGGCTTCCTGCTGAATCTTATTAACCATAATGGCATCTACACCGTGTTCTCTCAAATGCTTTGCAGTACTTCTAGTAGCATATATTTCATAACCCAAATTTTCTAGTCGTTTAGCGAGTGGTGCCATTTCATCTTTGTCTGCATCTTTCACAGAAACAATAGCCTTCTTGTGTTTAGGCAAGATAGTTCCAGCACCTAGGAATGCTTTATACAAGGCCTCGTCAAAGGTCTTGGCAATTCCCAAGCACTCACCAGTGGACTTCATCTCTGGTCCTAAGCTAGTCTCTGCTCCACGGATTTTTTCAAAACTAAACACTGGCATCTTAATTGCATAGTAGTCAGCATTTGGCTGAAGTCCTGGAGTGTAGCCTAGACCTTTGATGGTGTTTCCAATAATACATTTTGTAGCAAGCTTAACAATAGGAATTCCAGTAACCTTACTAATGTATGGGACTGTACGAGATGATCTTGGGTTAACCTCAATCACGTAAACTTGACCATCACACACGATAAACTGAATGTTAATCATTCCTTTAACATTAAGTGCTATTGCAAGTCTTCTTGTATACTCCTCAATAGTATCAATAATATCCTGAGGCAAAGAATATGCCGGATAAACTGAAATACTATCACCTGAGTGTACGCCGGCTCTTTCAATATGTTCCATAACACCTGGAATCAAAATATCTTCACCGTCGCAAATAGCATCTACTTCCACCTCAGTTCCCTGCAAATACTTATCGACAAGGATTGGGTGATCTTGTGCTATGCGGTTTATGATTTCCATAAACTCTTCTATCTCTTTATCGTCAGTAGCAATCTGCATACCTTGCCCACCAAGTACATATGATGGACGAACTAAAACTGGATAGCCTAGTTCATTAGCCACTTTCTTTGCTTCGTCCGCTGTAAAGACTGTACCACCTGTAGGTCTTGGGATTTCACACTTCTCAAGGATTTCATCGAATAATTCTCTATCCTCAGCAGCGTCCACATCCTCAGCCTTTGTTCCAAGGATAGGCACTCCCATCTTCATAAGTGCTTCGGTAAGTTTAATAGCAGTCTGTCCACCGAACTGAACTACAGCACCATCTGGCTTTTCAATATTAACAATATTTTCAACATCCTCTGGTGTAAGTGGTTCAAAGTAAAGTTTATCTGCAATATCAAAGTCAGTAGAAACTGTCTCTGGGTTGTTATTTACAATAATAGTCTCGTAGCCTTCCTCTTTGAATGCCCAAGTACAATGAACTGAACAAAAGTCAAACTCAATACCCTGTCCAATACGGATAGGTCCAGAACCAAGTACTAATACTTTCTTTTCAGGATTCGACTCTTTGGCTTCATTCTCACCGCCATACACTGAATAGTAATAAGGTGTGGCAGCCTCAAACTCAGCTGCACATGTATCAACCATCTTATATGCTGCTACTATGTTATTGTCATAGCGCATCTGCTTAATCTCATCTTCAGTTTTGCCTGTAAGTCTTGCGATAACTGAATCTGGGAACTCTATTCTCTTTGCCTCACGAAGTAAATCTACAGTTAACTCTTCTGTCTCTAGAGCCTTTTCCATTTCAGTTATAATTGCAATCTTATCAATGAACCATTCATCTATCATTGTGATTTCATGAATGTGTTCATAACTAACACCACGTCTTAGCGCTTCTGCCACTATCCAGATTCGTCTATCATCAACCTTGTGTAGCATCTGTTCTAACTCATCGTCAGTTAGATTCGAGAAATCATAATCTCTCAAGCATTCAACGTGTTGCTCTAGCGATCTAATACCCTTCATCAAGGCACCTTCAAAGTTGTTACAAATACTCATAACCTCTCCAGTAGCCTTCATCTGAGTAGTAAGCTTTCTAGAAGCTGTAATAAACTTATCAAATGGAAGTCTTGGAAGTTTAACTACACAGTAATCAAGTGTAGGCTCAAAGCTAGCAAATGTGTTTTGAGTAATAGCATTCTTAATTTCATCAAGTGTGTAACCGATAGCAATCTTAGCAGCCACCTTTGCAATAGGATAACCTGTGGCCTTGGACGCGAGTGCTGATGATCTACTTACACGAGGGTTAACCTCAATTACACAATACTCAAACGTTTCAGGATGCAATGCATACTGCACGTTACATCCACCAGTAATTCCAAGTTCATTTATGATATTAAGAGCTGATGTTCTAAGCATCTGGTGCTCTTTGTCGCCCAATGTCTGTGAAGGAGCTACTACTATACTGTCACCAGTATGAACTCCCACAGGGTCAATATTTTCCATGTTACAAACTGTGATACAGTTTCCAGCAGAGTCACGCATTACCTCATACTCAATCTCTTTCCATCCGGCAATACACTTCTCAACCAATACCTGTCTCACACGAGAAAGTCTTAAACCATTTTCTAGAATCTCTTCTAGTTCCATCTGGTTGTGAGCAATTCCGCCGCCACTACCACCTAGTGTATAAGCAGGACGAAGAACCACTGGGTATCCAATTTGATTCACAAAATCGATACCTTCCTGGATGCTCTCAACTACCAAAGATGGCGCACAAGGCTCATTAATCTTTTCCATAGTCTCTTTAAACTCAAGACGATCCTCAGCCTTCTTAATAGTTTGACTAGTTGTACCAATCAAACGACAATTGTGCTCTTCTAAGAAACCTGTCTCTGCTATTTCCATAGCAAGGTTAAGGCCAGCCTGTCCTCCTAGTGTTGGTAGGATGCTGTCAGGTTTTTCTTTCTCTATAATCTGTTTAAGAATTGGAACTGTTAGAGGCTCAATATAAACCTCATCAGCAATATCTTTATCAGTCATGATAGTGGCTGGGTTTGAGTTTAGAAGAACAACCTCTAATCCCTCTTCCTTTAGAGAACGACACGCCTGTGTACCAGCGTAGTCAAACTCTGCAGCCTGACCTATAACGATGGGGCCTGAACCTATGACTAATACTTTTTTAATGCTTTCATCTCTAGCCATTCTTCTTTACCTCCATCATATTTATAAACTCACCAAAAAGACACTCTGAATCCTGTGGACCAGGGCATGCTTCAGGGTGGAACTGTACTGTAAATATATTTTTGTCTTTATAACGAAGGCCTTCTACAGTCTTATCATTTACATTTACAAATGCCACTTTAGCAATCTTTTCGTCTACTGACGCATCATCTACCATATATCCATGGTTCTGTGATGATATGTAAACGTGCTTGCTATCTAAATCGATTACAGGATGGTTACCACCGCGGTGACCATACTTCATCTTCTTTGTATCAAATCCCATAGCCAAAGCCATCAACTGATGTCCAAGACAAATAGCAAAAATTGGAATATCTGTATCATAGAGCTTTCTAATCTGCTCTATTTCGTATTCACATTCTTTTGGATCTCCAGGACCGTTCGAAAGCATAATTCCGTCTGGAGCAAAATCGATAATCTCCTCTGCAGGAGTGTTAGCAGGAAAAACTGTAACATCACATCCATATTTTTGTAATGAATGTGGAATATTGTTTTTAGCTCCAACATCAAGTAGAGCCACTTTATAATTCTTTCCCTCTACTAGGGATTCTAATTCTTTCTTTGAATCGCATGTAACGGCATCCACCACGCCTCTTACTTTGTATTCTTTAATCTTTGGTAGAACTTCATCTAAGTTGTCATACTTTTTAGTTGTAATCATTCCGTTCATTGTGCCCTTATTTCTAAGGATCTTTGTAAGTGCCCTTGTATCGATACCAGCAATTCCTGGAATATCATTATCCACCAAGAAATCTTGGATAGAGCCTTCTGAACGAAAGTTTGAATTTGTTCTACTTAACTCATGTACTATGTATGCATCAGGCCAAGGTTTTAATGACTCCATATCCTCGAAACAAATACCATAGTTTCCTATTAAAGGATATGTCATACAAACTGCTTGTCCAGCATACGAAGGGTCAGTTAAAACTTCTAAATAACCCCACATAGATGTATTGAAAACTACTTCACTTATAACCTCTTTTTCGGTTCCTATGGAAGTGCCCTCAAACACCGTACCATCTTCTAAAATTAGGTATGCTTTCATTATTTTTCCTCGCTAAAATTACGCCTATTTCTAGGCTTAAATTGTCCATATTATATCAAATATATGTATGCTTTTCAATGTAAGTTTATAATAAAATAATAGCTTTTTCTATATTTTATAAAGAGAAAAAGCAAGGAAACAAACAACCTATTGTATATATTCCTTGCTTTACATCAACACTTATATTATTTTATAACGACCTTTACTTTCGTACTATTTTTGCCATTATGTGCTTTTGCCCATATATAGCACTTACCTTTTCTTCTAAATTTAACTTTACCTGTCTTATGATTAACCTTTGCTATTTTCTTATTTGATGTAAACCAGCGAATATATGATGACAACTTAGGTACGCCATCTGCTGTTATATTTGCTTTAAGCTTCTTAGTTTTACCGGCCTTTCCCGTCAATTTTG
>CAJOMD010000043.1:0-1193 GCA_905235555.1 uncultured Eubacterium sp. | reverse complement strand
GGTTTAGCAACTGCCCATACTGGATAACTCTTTTTAACGATAGTCTTACCCTTACCGTTTTTCTTTGTCTTTCCTACCACCTTATATCTGTACACTTCTCCAGATACTGCATTTGGTATATTGTAGAAGTTTGACGTATAACCGTTTCTTACAGTCACTTTCTTGTATTTTTTGGCATTATTGTCATATTTATATACTACATAACTTTTTGCTTTTCTAACTCTGTCCCAAGATAGAAACATATTTTTTCCACTGTTAGTAGGACGCAAATATAAGTTTTGTATTTTATTTTGCAGGTGAAATATGTAGTTTATCACCCTTTACTTTTACAGTTACTTGGTTGTTATAGATGTAATAATATTTTGTAAGAATTATTTTTTTATTCTTTTTGTCGGTTAAATCAAAGCATACCTTTCCATTTGCACCTGTAAGATTAATGCCTTGTTTTTCATCTTTAAGAGTAACTGTCCCCGTCGTAATTCCAGTAACCCACAATTCTCTTTTCAATGATTGCATATAACCCCCAAATGAATAATCACATGTTGTCTCATCCTGTGTACTAACTGACAATTCATCATCGGAAAAGAATACTTTTGAAGCTAAATTCGTATTAACATACTTTTTATGCTTACTATCAATAAATTTTTCTACAAAGAATAGGTCCATTATCGTGCCATCTGTTCTACTAAAAGTAAAACCCTTGCTTTTTGGAACAATCAACTCCGTTAGTCCTGTATCATCTTCTAAGCGTCCATCATCGTAATCATCCAGTT
The DNA here is from genome assembly GCA_905235555.1 of uncultured Eubacterium sp. GTDB lineage: Bacteria > Bacillota > Clostridia > Lachnospirales > Lachnospiraceae > Eubacterium_G. The sequence goes on along the minus strand of CAJOMD010000043.1, from coordinate 420 downwards.
TATATACTTTCATGTCTCCCGCATATTCATCATTATTAAAAAAGGGATCTTTAAAATCAATATATTTCCCTTCAATATTTTCCAGATGTAGCCCACTTGGATCTAGAATCAAAAAACGTGACCTATCAGTTGTTGATGCTTTTACTTTTGTTGTTACACTTACTATATTTACAAAAAATAAAATACCGCACATCATAAATGTTATAAATCTATTTACTCTCATATTTATTTCTCCTCTCTTATCTTATAAATTTTCCTATCAAGTCAAGACAGTTATCACCGCCCTCGGAATTTAAATATGCCCGTTTTCCATAAATATATAAATCTTCCATTTCAAATCTCTTTATATTCTTTTTATTCTTTTTTGCTTTAATGTGTTTTTTGGTTGCTATAAATTTATATGATTTTAATGCTTTCCAT
>CAJOMD010000042.1 GCA_905235555.1 uncultured Eubacterium sp. | reverse complement strand
ACATCATCATCTGACATGCTCGGTTCAAACGTTTTATCTATTCCCATATGGCTCTTTAGTTCTTCTTTATCTTTCCAAAAACCGCTGTATAGTCCTGCCAGATATGCTGCTCCTATTCCTGTAGTCTCAGTAAGTTTTGGTCTAACTACCTTAATGCCTGATATGTCTGATTGAAACTGCACCAAATAGTTATTCTGGCTTGCTCCACCGTCCACATTTATATCATCAACCGTCTCTCCCAAGTCTTCTTTCATAGCGCCCAACACATCATTTGTTTGGTATGCTAAAGACTCAAGCGTAGCTCTAATGATATGGTTTCTGTTAGTTCCTCTAGTAATTCCTAATATCATTCCTCTAGCGTCCTGGTTCCAATGCGGAGCACCCAGTCCAGTAAATGCAGGCACCACATAAACCCCTCCGCTGTCCTCTACGCTTAATGCTGCTGCTTCGCTAGCTGGCGCATTATCAATTATCTTTAGTTCATCTCTTAACCACTGGATAGCTGCGCCCGAGACAAAGACACTTCCTTCCAAGGCATACTCTGGCTCATCAGTAAATGCTGCCATAGTAGTTAAAAGTCCATTTTTAGATGCTATAGGCTTATTTCCTGTATTCATCATTAGAAAACCACCAGTTCCATAAGTATTTTTAACATCACCTTTATCAAAGCAGCACTGACCAAACAATGAAGACTGCTGATCTCCCGCTACACCTGCTATTTGAATTTCTTCATATGTTCCGTAATCGTCACAAGATTTCTTAACTTCTGGAAGCATAGTTCTTGGAATATCAAACAATTCTAATAACTCGTCATCCCAGTCCAAAGTATGAATATTAAAAAGCAAAGTTCTTGATGCATTAGTGTAATCTGTTGCATGAACTTTTCCGCCTGTTAGATTCCAAATGAGCCAAGTGTCAATTGTTCCAAATAGTAATTCTCCATTTTTTGCTCTTTCTCTTGCTCCTTCTACATGGTCTAAAATCCAATTTATCTTTGTAGCAGAAAAATATGCATCAGGTTTAAGTCCTGTCTTGGAAGGAATCAAATCTGACTTACCTTCAGCATCTAACTTGGCAACTAGTTTGTCCACCATATCAGAAGTCCTTCTACACTGCCAAACAATAGCATTGTATACTGGCTCACCAGTAGTCTTATCCCACACTACTGTAGTCTCTCGCTGGTTAGTAATGCCAATAGACTCTATGTCCTCTAGCGTAGCGCTAGCCTTATCCAAAACGCCGAAAATAGTCTCTTTTTGCGCTTCCCAAATCTCTTTTGCATCATGCTCTACCCAGCCTGGCTTAGGAAATATTTGCTCAAATTCTTTGCTGTACTGTGCTACTATTTGCCCATCATGATCTACCAGGATGGTTCTAGTGCTGGTAGTTCCTTCATCAATTGCCATTATATATTTTTTCATAATAATCCTCCATTGCAGATTAACTATTTGATCTTTTCTATTTTTAATCTATATCCTAATGACTTTAACATCTGAGTATATAATCTAAGCGATGGCTTGTTCTCTCTTGTCTCAACTCTAGATATCACCTGCTGCTTACAACCAACCAAATCCGCCAATTCTTTTTGAGTCAAATTACTTTTATTTCTAATCACTGTCATCTCTTCTATTAGCCTATACTCTTCTTCAGACTCTTCCCACGCCTTTTTAAATTTAGGATTATTCTTTTTTAATTCTTCTATTCGTTCCTTTTCTTTTACTTCTACAAATGGCATATCACACCTCCTATACAAACTTCTTTTCGTATACTTTTCCCAATTCCTTTGCTCTTTTAATAACTATATTTTTATCCTTCTTTTCTGTCTTATTCTTTTGTTTCTTACTTATATGCAAAATACAAATAGTTCCATGTTCAACTGTAATATAGAACATCCTATTATGTTTATAAAAATAAACTTCATATATTTTCTTCTGCCACTGTTTAATTCTTAAACAATCTAGTTGTCCTTCTTCTAGTTTTAATAAAACTCTCCGCGCATCCACTTGCTCATCTATTTGTAGTTTGTTGATTTTTTCTTCAATCAAATCTCTACCAGAAGAATTTGTATAATGTTTCACTTTCATACTAGCATACTCCTCCTAATAATACAACTTATTTGTTGTATTATTATTAATTCACGTATTGTTTGTAGAATTATATTATTATCACAAACTATTTTTGTTGTCAATACTTTTACGCAAGAAAAACCCCTGTCGTTAGACAGGGGTTTCAATATATATATATATTATTTTTTAACCTTAACCTTCTCCAAGTGCCAAATGTCTTTTACATATTCCTCGATAGTTCTGTCTGATGAGAACTTGCCAACATTTGCTACGTTTAGGATTGCTGATTTAGCCCAGCCTTTCTTATCTCTGTAAGCTTTTTCTACATCCTTCTGAGCTGCTGCATATGAGTCAAAATCCTTAAGGATGAAGTATCTATCAGCTACGCCGGTCTCTTCCTTGGTTAGAAGTGAGTTGTAAATTGGTCTAAATAATTCTGTGTCGCCGTTTGAGAAAGTACCATCAACCAATTGATCAAGAACTTTGTGGATGGCTGGGTTGTTGTCGTAAATTTCCACTGGATCGTAGCCACCGTTGTTCTCATATTCGATAACTTCGTCTGAAGATAGACCGAAGATAAATGCGTTTTCTTTGCCCACTTCTTCCACTATCTCCACATTCGCACCGTCCATAGTACCAAGTGTAAGAGCACCGTTTAGCATAAACTTCATATTGCCAGTACCTGATGCTTCCTTAGAAGCAGTAGAAATCTGCTCTGATACGTCGGACGCTGCAAAGATAATCTCAGCATTTGATACGCGATAATTTTCAATAAACACAACCTTTATTCTGCCGTCGATATCTGGGTCGTTGTTTACCACATCGGCCACGCTATTGATAAGCTTGATAGTGAGCTTAGCAATCTTATATCCTGCCGCAGCCTTCGCGCCAAAGACAAATGTACGTGGATAGAAATCCATCTGTGGATTAGCCTTTAGCTCGTTGTACAAGTGCATAACGTGCAAGATATTAAGTAGCTGTCTCTTGTACTCGTGCAAACGCTTAACTTGAACGTCAAAGATTGAGTTAGTATCAATCTCAATGCCGTTGTTTTCCTTAATATATTTAGCAAGGCGTTTCTTGTTCGCCTTCTTAATCTTCATAAACTCTTTCTGAGCCTCGCGGTCATCAGCATACTTTGCTATGCCCTTGATTTTAGAAAGATCTGTAATCCATTTGTCTCCCACTTTATCTGTAACCCAGTCAGCAAGTAATGGATTGGCGTGTAGTAAGAAACGACGCTGAGTAATTCCGTTAGTCTTGTTGTTGAACTTCTCAGGCCACATATCGTAGAAGTCTTTTAATTCTTCCTTCTCCAAAATTTCAGTATGAAGCTTAGCCACACCATTCACTGAGAACGCAGCGCAAATGGCTAGGTGAGCCATACGTACCTGACCATCGTAAAGGATAGCCATGCGGTGCATCTTCTCTGTATCTCCTGGGAACTTCTTTTCTATTTCTTCGCAGAAGCGACGGTTAATCTCTTCCACTATCTGATAACATCTAGGAAGCAGTTTTGAGAATAGGTCAATTGGCCACTTCTCAAGCGCCTCAGCCATAATAGTGTGGTTTGTGTACGCAACCGATTCAGTAGTAATCTTCCAAGCGTCATCCCACTCTAGACCATACTCGTCCATCAAAATCCTCATAAGTTCTGCCACCGTCAAAGTAGGGTGTGTATCATTCATTTGGAACACAACCTTTTTAGGCAAATTCTTAAGATTCTTGTGCTTTTTCAAATATTTCTTGATGGCAGTCTGAAGAGAAGCTGATACAAAGAAATACTGCTGCTTTAGTCTGAGTTCTTTGCCGGCGTAGTGATTATCGTTTGGATAAAGAACATCCGTGATAGTCTTAGCAAGGTTTTCCTGCTCTACAGCGGCTAGGTATGAACCCTTATCAAATTCGTCCAAGTTAAAGTGCTCAATAGGTTCTGCATCCCAGATACGAAGTGTATCAATAACATTATTTCCGTATCCTACAATAGGCAAATCATATGGTACTGCATTGATAGCCTGATAATTTTCTTGAACAAAATAGTTTCTGCCGTCTTTATAATCCACTCTTACAGTTCCGCCAAAACGAACTTCACATGTATACTCTTCACGCTTAATCTCTAAAGGGTTAACATGCTTAAGCCACGTCTCTGGAACTTCCTTCTGGAAACCATCCTCGATCTCCTGTTTAAACATTCCATATTTATATCGTATACCGCAACCATATGCAGGGTATCCAAGAGTAGCCAAACTGTCTAAGAAACAAGCAGCAAGTCTTCCAAGACCACCGTTACCAAGAGCAGCATCTTCTTCTTGCTCCTCTAGCATATTTAAATCAAATCCCATCTCATCGATAGCTTCTTTAATTTCTTCTCTCTCGCAAAGATTTAGAATAGCATTGCCAAAAGCTCTACCCATCAAAAATTCCATCGACAAATAGTAAACTGTTTTTGCATTTTCTTCTTCGAAGGTTTTTTGAGTAGCAATCCAGTCATCGATAATTGTGTCCTTAACAGCAAGTCCCACGCACATATACTTATGGCGGTCGCTCACATCTTCTAGATTCTTACGATACAAAATGCGTGCTACCTCATGCGTTCTGTTAATAAATCGTTCTTTGTATTGTTTCTTTTCTTTTGAATTCATTTAATATTTTTCCTCGCAATCTATTAAAGAATTTTCCTCACTATAAAAAAATAAGGTGGTTCAAATAAGCATATCATTAACCACCGACCGTCCCTTATTTTACCATATTTTATGGGGTTTTTCTAGGAAAAATACTGATTATTGTGGGTTTTGTGGTAGGTTTTAAGGTATATTGACATATTGGCTTTATTAGTTATAATAAAGGTAAGGAGCAACCGATATACGGCTAGCTCTGGACAGTTATGAGAATAGCCGCCTAGAACTAGGGCGGCTATTTTTGTGTGTCTAAAAAGACAAGGATTGAAATAGTAAGCAATTGCAAGAAGACACTCATGCACTCGTATATGCTCATATTCTCACCTCCTTTCCCTTCAATAATCATGAAGATTATTTAGGTCCAGGCTAGCCGCATACCATATAAGGTTGCCCCTAGATTTGATATTATACTCTTTTTATTTTTAATTCGCAACACTTTGTTTTTGATAATTATAATAAAAAACTGTAAATCTTTTACGATTTACAGTTTTTTATATTGTTATTTATAAATGATATTTAGAATTTCTTAAATCCTAGTTTTTTAAATGAAACTCCTGTTTTTCTTTTCAACATTATGTTAAATGTTTTCATCATTGTACACACAAACTCATTTGTATAATACTTTGCTGTAGGCTTATCAATGCCATAACCTATTTTTATTTTATACTTCACTCCATGATTTCTTGGATTAAAACTCTTAATCTTAAATGTCTTTTTAGACTTAAACATCACTTCACCATCAGAATAGTCAAAGTTCATTTTAAATGATCCTTTATTCTTCTTTAGTTCAAACTGCATATGATAATCTGAATTCATACAAACAAATGAGATCCATTTACCTGATTTTGTAGTTAGCATTTGATAGTCATCCATTTCAAAATAACGAGCTTTTCCGGTGATTTCGCCTTTTTTCTTAAATGCTTTTATTACCTTCTTCCATGCTGTTTTGTTAGGCTTAGCCTCCACATTACTCTGGAAAACTCCCATTGATGTTGCAAATACCGCAACAATAACTAACAACGCAATACCCTTTTTAAAAATCTTCATTTTTTCTCCTTCCGTTCATCAATTGTTTTATATTATTATTCTTTTCAAGAATAATAATAGATGATATACGTAGTATATCATCGCGCGGAAAAAGCGCAGTGACAAGCACTGCGCTTTTTGAATTATATTTTTCTATTTATCTCTGTGTTCCAAACACAACCTTCTCGCCGTTTATACTCCATTCCCTCTCATCTCCCAGAACTTCATCATAAACAACTTTTTCAGTTAGTGTCTCATTCTTAATCATATCCTCATTCTTCTGAACAATCTCTTTGATTTTGTCATTGCCCTTTAGTGAGAATGTGATCTTATCCATAACGTCGTAGTCGTTATCCTTACGCATTGTCTGGATTTTAGAGATTATCTCTCGAACGAATCCTTCTTCTATCAATTCAGGAGTTAGGTTTGTATCAAGTACAACAGTTATTCCATTATCACTCTCTGATACATAGCCCTCAACTTGAGCTGTTGAAATAAGCAAGTCTTCTTCAGTAAGTTCAACATCGACACCGTCAAAGTTAAACTTCAAAGCGCCTTCACTCTGCAACTCTTCCATAGCCTTGTTGCCATCTAGTTCTTTCAAAGCGCCTTGAATCTTACCAAGCACCTTGCCATACTTAGGACCAACAGTCTTAAGCTGTGGCTTAAACTCATATGATGTAAAGTCACTAACATCTTCAGTAAATGTAACCTTCTTAACGTTAAGCTCGTCTAAAATGATTTCTTTGTAGAAGTCGGATAGATCAAAGTCAGCCTTTACAAACATCTGGCCGATAGGCTGTCTGTTCTTGATGTTTGAAGCGTTTCTGCATGAACGTCCTAAAACTACCACATCCAAAACCTTAGCCATAGAATCCTCTAGTTCAGTGTCTATCTGTGCTTCCTTCACTTCTGGGAAGTCACACAAATGAACTGAAATAGGTGCATCCTTATCCACACTTCTTACCAAGTTCTGATAGATGTCCTCTGACATAAATGGAATCATTGGCGCTGCCGCTTTGGCTGTGGTAACAAGCGCTGTATACAAAGTCATGTACGCATTAATCTTATCCTGTGGCATATCCTTTTGCCAGAATCTATCACGTGAACGTCTAACGTACCAGTTACTCATGCCATCGACAAAGTCATCCAAAGCCTTTCCAGCTTCTGGAATCTTATAGTCAGCCAAGCTCTCGTCCACCGTCTTAACCATAGTGTTCATACGAGATAGAAGCCATTTATCCATGACACTTAAACTATCGTAATCTAGCTTGTAGTCATTTGGATTGAACTGATCAATCTCAGCATATAGCACATAGAAAGCGTAAGTGTTCCAAAGTGTACCTAGGAACTTTCTTTGGCCCTCCTGCACTATCTTTCCTGAGAACTTATTTGGAAGCCAAGGTGCTGAGTTAGTATAGAAATACCAACGGATAGCGTCGGCGCCGTAAGTTTCGAGTGCCTCGAATGGGTCAACCGCATTGCCCTTTGACTTACTCATCTTCTGGCCGTTCTCATCTTGCACCAAACCAAGAACGATAACATTCTCGTAAGGTGGCTTGTTAAATAAAATGGTAGATTCGGCAAGCAAAGTGTAGAACCAACCACGAGTCTGGTCCACAGCCTCAGAGATAAACTTAGCTGGGAACTGTTTCTCAAACACTTCTTTATTTTCAAATGGATAATGGTGCTGCGCAAAAGGCATTGCTCCACTATCGAACCAACAATCAATTACTTCAGGAACACGGTGCATCTTTCCACCACACTCTGGACACTTCAAAGTCACATCATCTATGTATGGTCTGTGAAGTTCCACTTCGGCATCATCAGGGTTGCCTGATAGTTTAGCCAATTCTTCTCGGCTTCCCACGCACTCTTGGTGTCCGCACTCACACTCCCAAATGTTAAGTGGAGTACCCCAATATCTATTTCTGCTGATTCCCCAGTCCTGAACATTCTCAAGCCAGTTTCCAAAACGGCCCTCGCCTATAGACTTTGGAATCCAATTAATCTTATTGTTGTTTGCAATTAGGTCATCCTTTACTTCAGTCATCTTAATGAACCATGACTCACGTGCATAGTATATAAGCGGTGTATCACATCTCCAACAATGTGGATACTCGTGCTCAAATTTTGGTGCGTCAAACAACTGTCCTCTCTCATCTAGCTCAACCAAGATGTCCTTATCAGCGTCTTTCACAAACTTGCCAGCTGCTGGAGCATCCTCTAACATCTTACCAGCCTCATCCACCATCTGAACGAATGGCAAATCATACTTGCGTCCTACATTAGCATCGTCCTCACCAAAGGCAGGCGCGATATGTACTATACCAGTACCATCGCTCATAGTAACGTAATCATCGCATGTTACGTAGAAGCCTTCTTTGTGCTGTTTGTCTGCCACTTTTTTTGCACAGTCAAACAATGGCTCATAAGGTTTCTTCTCAAGCTCAGTACCCTTCATAGTTTCTAGCACTTCGTAAGGTTTCTCATCAGAAGTACTCTCACCGTCTCCTGACTCACCATCCTTCTGTACCAAAGAACCTAGTACTGTATCAAGTAAAGCCTCAGCCATATAGTATGTATATCCATCTTTAGCCTTAACCTTTACGTAAGTATCATTAGGGTTTACACAAAGTGCCACATTAGATGGAAGAGTCCATGGTGTGGTAGTCCAAGCAAGTAGCCAAGCATCCTCATCTGCGCATTTGAAGCGGACGATAGCCGAACGCTCTTTTACAGTCTTATAGCCCTGTGCCACTTCCTGCGCTGAAAGAGGCGTTCCACATCTAGGACAATAAGGAACAATCTTAAAACCTTTGTAAAGTAGCTTTTTATTCCAGATTTCCTTTAGCGCCCACCACTCAGACTCGATATAGTCGTTTTCATATGTGATGTATGGATTGTCCATATCAGCCCAGAAACCAACAGTTCCTGAAAAATCTTCCCACAATCCTTTGTACTGCCAAACAGACTCCTTACATTCCTTGATGAAAGGCTCCATTCCGTACTCTTCTATCTGATCTTTACCATCAAGACCAAGTTTTTTCTCCACTTCCAACTCCACTGGAAGACCGTGAGTGTCCCAACCAGCTTTACGTGGCACAAACTCACCCTTCATAGTGTGGTAGCGTGGAATCATATCCTTAATTACACGAGTAAGAACGTGGCCAATATGTGGCTTACCATTGGCTGTAGGAGGTCCATCATAAAAAGTATATGTCTCTCCTTCTTTTCTCTCGTCCATACTCTTCTGGAAAACATCATTTTCTTCCCAGAACTTCACAGTTTCTTTCTCTCTGTCCACAAAATTTAAATTAGTGGAAACCTTCTTGTACATTTTTCTCTCCTCCTAAAATGTAGGGTTTTCCTATTAAAAAAGCCTACGTCCTGTAAAAGGACGAAGGCAAACTTCGCTATACCACCTTATACAGCATACTCAAGGAATCTCCTATTTATATGTGTCCCTATTAACGGTGGGAATCCGTCAGTGCCTACTTGATTTTGCCAAATTTCAAACCGGTAATTCGGTTCAAAATCCCCAATCTTTCGGACTGCAACTCCAGAGTGATATTCACTATACAACTACTCTTATTCGGCTCTCACCACCCCGAATTCGCTTAAATTTCGCTCATATAGCTACTGTCTCTTTCACAGTCTTTAGTTATTCAGTTGACGCGTAAACACCGATAAACATTAATGTTTCACACCACACTATTCTAGTAGAAATCACAAATATTGTCAATAAA
>CAJOMD010000041.1 GCA_905235555.1 uncultured Eubacterium sp. | reverse complement strand
TATAAGAGTGGATTAGTTTCCGAGTTAGATAGGGCTTATGAAGTGAGAAGACTTTTTGTGAAGGATAAGTGCAAGACTTTTACTTTGGAAAAAGAAAACAGAGATTTAGATTATAGTGGCTTGGGTTCCAGAGAAGTATTAAAACTTTCTCACGATGAATTTATAAAAGAATATAAATTATCTAAGGATAAAAAGAAAAATAAGGAAATCTTAGAGGGAAGAGGATATAAGTTTGGCGAGGAGATAATAGTAAATATAGTTTCTGGAAAGATTGCTCTCACGGATGAAATGCTAGATAGCCATGATCACAAACCAATCAGAATGGATGTGGATACGCATGATCACGGAATCTTAAAACTTCATAATATAGATGAAATTAAAAAAATAGTGCATATGGAATCTAATGAAGTGGAAGAAATGCTTCGCAGACTTTTTACAGGCAAGAAGAAAACCAAATTCCAGTTGCTAGATTTAAACACAAAAGAATACTATGCATTTGTTATCAACAATAAAGAATTACTGAAAGATATGTTTAGGAAGATAGTGGCAGACATACCTTATCAGAAAGAATTGCATATGCCTAAGCCTAAGAGGTCTACGTTTAAAATTCCAGATCAAGACTTTTTCAAATACGACATGGGTGCAAAAGAGGAAGTAGAATTTTTGTCTAGTGCATACAAAAATTATACCTCGGGATTTGTGACATATGGATCAGGGAAGAGTGGCCCTGAGATTATGTTTGAGCAATTTTGCGAAGAAAACGAAAGTATAGACTGGGTTTATAAAAATGGTGACCACGGCCAGCAATATATGTCCGTAGTATATACAGATGGTTTGGATTATCAAAAATTGTTCTACCCAGATTATATTGTTAAGACTAAAGATGGAGCTACTTGGATTATAGAGACTAAAGGTGGAGAGAAAAGGGGCGTTAGCCAAAACATAGATGACCAGATCAAAAATAAGTTTGATGCTTTTAAAAGGTATGCTAAAACTTCTGGTATTAATTGGGGTTTTGTCAGGGATAAGGACAATAAGCTTTATATAAATAATACAGAGTTTAGCGATGATATGGGTACTAAGGAATGGGTACCAATTAAGGATGAGATATAGGCAGAGGAGGTTGAACAAACCTCCTTTTTTGATAAAACTGTTGACAATATAACAAAAAAAGTTTATTATTATTTAGAAAGGTATAACCAATTAGGTTAATACTAGCGGAAAAAAATATTGAGAGATTGGTAATATATGAGGTGAAACATGAATCATCCAGGAAAAGAATTATCTGATGTTTTAAAAAATAGCGGTATGTCTCGAAAAGAACTAGCCATTAGGACCAATGTTACTGAAAAGCATATTGGTACGGTGATTAATGGAGAAAGAAGCATATCTGCATCCTTTGCCAAAAAACTAGGATATGTATTTAAAGACGCGAGATATTGGATGGACCTGCAGTTAGAATATGATGAAGACCAACTTAAAATACAAGAAGAGAATGAAATTACCAACGAAGAGATACAGATTTTAACAGAATTAAAAAATGTTACCAAATATTTGGTAGATAATAAAATTATTAATAACGAGAGCGGTAAAGTTTCACAAGTTATTGAATTAAGAAAATTTTTACTTGTAAGCAATTTGGAAAATATTCCGCAAATAACTTATAATGCCTCATATAGAGCGCAATTGGCTGCCAATTACAACATTAATAAATATGTTTTATTTGCTTGGCAAAGATTATGCGAATATGAAACAGAAAACATTGAGACGAATATCTCAGTGAATAAAGATTTATTAAGAAGCAAACTGTCATATATAAAGTCAATGATGTTTGGAGATATTAATAAAGGCATTGAAGGACTACAAAAAATATTTGCTGCTTGCGGTATTAAATTTCAAGTAGTTAGAAATTTTGTTGGGGCACCGGTTCAAGGTTTTATTAAGGAAACTGCGAATAACAACTTAATTCTGTGTTTGACCATAAGAGGTAAAAGAGCTGACACTTTTTGGTTTACTCTATTTCATGAAATCGCACATATTCTTAATGACGATTATAAATCAAGATTTGTTGATTTTAATTCAGTGCAAAATGAAATAGAAAATAGGGCAGATGAATTTGCAAAAAATATACTCATTGATCCTAAAAAATACCGTGATTTTATATTTAATGATAGGTTTTATAAATGGGATGGAATTGTTCAGTTTGCTCAAGAAATACAAGTAGAACCATTTATAGTACTAGGAAGATTGCAAAATGATGGTTTACTAGATTGGAGTAGCCATGCAGAAAAAATAGTAAAGTATAAATGGGCATAAATAAAACATCTTGCTGATTACTGGCATAACCAACAAGATGCATTTCTCCGAATACTTCTATAATTAATATTCGAAGCACATATACATTATAGAAGCCTTCGGAGAAAAAGTCAAAATAATTACAATATTAAAACTGATTTATAATCTTTAGATTAACTAAATTAGTTAAGGACATTTTCTCAGGAGGTTTTTTATGAAGAAACTTACAGTAAAAGTAAAAAATGAAGATGGAACTATTACAAGAAAAGAGATTCCAATAAAAAATAGGTTGAACTATAGAATAGCAGATTATTTAAATCAATCCTATTTGAACAAGTATCATTTGCCTATACATCACTGTGACCCGGATGTGTATCCAGATTTTATAGCCTTGAGTTCAGAAAAAGGTAAGTTTAGTATAACAGCTGCTACTGCAGTTGGGTTTTATCAATATGATAGTTCATTTGATAAAATGGAGGGACTTTATAATGCTATTTACTATGGTAATAAAAGGAAATTAGAGTATTACAAAAAATACTATAAAGGACTAAAGTTTGTCATAGGTCCAGATTATTCAATTTTTGATGATATATGGCAATATGAGAACACAAGTAGATTATTCAAAATAAGGATAATAATGCTTTGGTTTGTAATTGAGATTGGGGCTATAGTTATTCCCAATGCTATTTATGTATCTAAAGATAAGTTACCAATTTATTTAAGTGGGTTTGAAGAATGTACAGTAATGTGCTTCAGTACTAAGAGCCATATTAGAAGAGGGTATAAAAGACGAAGAGTTAAAGAAACAGTTAAATATGTAGTAGACAATTTTCCTCTAAAAACAATACTAGTGTACTCTGTATGTGGGAAAGATGAAAATTCATTAAAACTTTTCCAGTATGCAATTGATAATGGTGTTAAAGTAGAGATTATACAAAATACAAGAAGACAATTTAATGTATCTCAATTAGAGAGCAGGGGGTGTTAGTATGGCTAGTGGGGAAAGTGTTGGAGTTGCACATGGTATAGAAGGAACACAAGGCACACTTAACCAAAGAATAAGTGAGGAAAAAGCAAAGGATAATGAAGAAAGAGTAAAAAAAGAGCTAGATAATCTAAAGGATACAGATTTTTTTGTGGCACCGAATGGAAAAATTATATCGGCCAAATATAAAGATTGGATAGGAGTTAACCAAAGAGAAAACTTATTGAAACGAGCAACGAATAGTAAACTTAAAAATGCAATAAACCAATTATATAGAAAAAATTCAGTCATAGGTGATGGTGGAACTGCTGATATAATTAGATTTGAAAAAGCAACTGGTAAGGGATTGGGACATCTAGGTAATACACATATACAAAAAGGTCGAGAAATGGTTAAATATCTAGAGAACAAAGTATTGAAGCAAAACCTATCAGTATCAGATAGAAAACTTGCAAATGAATTATTGAGAGAATTGAAAAAAGCTATAAGGAGGTAGTGTGATGAACTACGAGAACTTATTTGATTGTTTTTTAGAGTGTATGGGAAAAGAATCATCGACAATAAATGAATTGGCAAAGAAAGAGAATGTGAATGCTGCAGATGGAATGCATATGGTCTTTGGTGTTGTAGTCATCAAATACTTGATAGATAATATAAAAGAGGCTGAAGAAGAAATTGTAGATAAAATCTTTGGATTCTTTGAAAAAATGGCACAATCAGAAGACGCTATGGTGTGTGAGGTATTAGAATTTACAATACTTGAAGAGTTAGCTTCCCTTGATAAAAAAACATTTGAATATTGTAAAAAGAAAATGGGAAAAGAAACGCTTGAATCTTGTAAAACAATTGAAGAATATATTGTACAATAATTGTTAATGGTTTGGGTGATATAAAGATGTTTGGATTTACTAACAATATCAACATTTTTTTATGCTTATATTTAGTTTTGATTGACATTTCACCAGTTTTTACCTATAATATCGAGAGTTGGCAAACCTATCGAAAGGTAGGGGCGCAAAGCTAGGTATCTAAAGCGTGATAACGTATGATAGACCAGCCGCAGCAGAGAATTCTGCTTGCGGCTTTTTTATTTGGTAAATGGAGATAGAATTTTGAATTCAGTATTGAGAGAAGAGAAAAAATTTCTCATAACAATTTCACTTATAAGAATACCACATATAAATTGGAGGAGAGAAAAATGAAGGATAAACTGTTTAATATTTTTCAAACAACAGGAGAACTAAGCCTAGAAGAAATTATCATCAATATTTCTTCTTGACATAGATACCCCCTTTAACTATAATAATATGGCGTGTTTATAGGGGTAAGTGCGCCCTAAATTAAGTATAAACATAGTTCTAATAAGGAGGTAAAACGGATGCCAACATTTAACCAATTGGTAAGAAAAGGACGTAAGACATCTACAAAGAAGTCAACTGCTCCAGCTCTTTTAAAGACTTATAACTCTTTAAATAAGAGAATGACAGATACAGCTTCTCCACAGAAGCGTGGTGTTTGTACAGCAGTTAAGACAGCTACACCTAAGAAGCCTAATTCAGCTCTTAGAAAGATTGCCAGAGTTCGTCTATCTAATGGTATTGAGGTAACAAGCTATATCCCTGGTGAAGGTCACAACCTTCAGGAGCATAGTGTTGTTATGATTCGTGGTGGAAGGGTAAAAGACTTACCTGGTACAAGATACCACATCATTAGAGGAACACTTGATACGGCCGGCGTAGCAAACAGACGTCAAGCACGTTCAAAGTATGGTGCTAAGAGACCTAAATAATTTTAGGTAGACTACATCACAGGTTGAATGATTTGTTTCGGTTATTAGAATTATGAAGCGGAGTTCCCGCCCATATATGAGTTGTCTAATACCGGCAAAACACAACTAAGTGAGTACCGTAGATCTAATCGCATGGAAACATGCAACTGAGTTTCTTCTATATAAAGAAGAGATTCTAAAAAAATGATTAAGGAGGGAAGTATTATGCCACGTAAAGGACATACTCAAAAAAGAGA
Source organism: uncultured Eubacterium sp. (assembly GCA_905235555.1). GTDB lineage: Bacteria > Bacillota > Clostridia > Lachnospirales > Lachnospiraceae > Eubacterium_G. Next base: position 4,679 of record CAJOMD010000041.1, on the reverse strand, counting down.
GGTTTTAGCTGACCCTATGTACAACAGCATAATCGTTACTAAGCTTATTAATAACATTATGCTAGATGGTAAAAAGGGTGTTGCGCAGAAGATTGTTTACGGAGCATTCGATAGAGTTGCTCAGGAAACTGGCAAAAATGCTTTAGAAGTATTTGAAGAAGCTATGAACAATGTAATGCCAGCATTAGAAGTTAAAGCTAGAAGAATTGGTGGTGCCACATATCAGGTACCTATTGAGGTTAGACCTGCTAGAAGACAGGCTCTAGGTCTTCGTTGGATTACAGAGTATTCTCGTGCACGTAGTGAAAAGACTATGGAAGAGAGACTCGCAAACGAAATCATAGACGCTTCTAACGAGACAGGCGCTTCAGTGAAGAAACGTGAAGATATGCATAAGATGGCTGAGGCTAACAAAGCTTTCGCACACTACAGATTCTAATCACGTTAGAACATTAAAAATTGTTAGTTCTTTGTATCGGATGCAAAGACTAAATAAACTTATATCATATGCGAAAGCATAAGTAATTCGTAATAAGGAGGAAAGAGCTTTGGCTGGAAGAGAATATCCACTAGAGAGAACTAGAAACATCGGTATTATGGCTCATATTGATGCCGGTAAGACTACACTTACAGAGCGTATTCTTTACTATACTGGTGTTAACTATAAAATCGGTGATACTCATGAAGGTACTGCTACTATGGACTGGATGGAACAAGAGCAGGAGCGTGGTATCACAATTACATCAGCTGCTACTACATGTCATTGGACAAAGCAGAAGGATAACAAGCCAGCACCTGGCGAGTTGGAACATCGTATCAACATTATTGATACTCCAGGTCACGTAGACTTTACCGTAGAGGTTGAGCGTTCACTTCGTGTACTTGACGGTGCTGTTGGTGTGTTCTGTGCTAAGGGTGGTGTTGAACCTCAGTCTGAAAACGTTTGGAGACAGGCTGATACATACAACGTACCACGTATGGCGTTCATTAATAAGATGGACATCTTGGGTGCAGACTTCTTTAACGCAGTTGATCAGATTAGGGAGAGACTTGGCAAGAATGCTATAGTCACACAGCTTCCTATCGGAAAAGAAGATGATTTCAAAGGAATCATTGACCTATTTGAAATGAAAGCTTACATCTACAATGACGACAAGGGTGAAGATATTTCTATAGAAGACATCCCTGCCGACATGAAAGATCAAGCTGATGAGTACAGAGATGAGCTACTTGAAAAGATTTGTGAGTTAGACGAAGATTTGATGATGGCTTATCTAGAAGGTGAAGAGCCTTCAGAAGAAGAGTTGAAAAAAGTTCTTAGAACAGCTACTTGTGATTGTACTGCAGTTCCTGTATGTTGTGGTTCTGCTTACAAGAACAAAGGTGTTCAAAAACTTTTAGACTCAATCGTTGAGTTTATGCCAGCACCTACAGATATTGAAGCTATCAAGGGTGTTGATATGGAAGGTAACGAGGTAGAAAGACATGCATCAGACGATGAGCCTTTCTCAGCTCTTGCATTTAAGATTATGGCTGACCCATTCGTTGGTAAGCTTGCATTCTTTAGAGTTTACTCAGGTACAATGAACTCAGGTTCTTATGTACTTAATGCTACTAAAGAGAAGAAGGAGAGAGTCGGTCGTATCCTTCAGATGCACGCTAACAGTCGTGAAGAGTTAGACAAGGTATATTCTGGTGATATCGCAGCAGCAGTTGGTTTCAAACTAACAGCTACAGGTGATACTATCTGTGATGAGCAGGCTCCAGTTATCCTTGAATCAATGGAATTCCCTGAGCCTGTTATCGAGCTCGCTATTGAGCCAAAGACTAAAGCAGGCCAAGGCAAAATGGGTGAAGCTTTAGCAAAACTTGCTGAAGAGGATCCAACATTTAGAGCTCATACTAATGAGGAAACAGGACAGACTATCATCGCTGGTATGGGTGAGCTTCACTTAGAGATTATCGTAGATAGACTTCTTCGTGAGTTTAAGGTAGAAGCTAACGTTGGTGCACCTCAGGTTGCATATAAAGAGACATTCACTAAGGAAGTGGATGTTGATAGCAAATACGCTAAGCAGTCTGGTGGTCGTGGACAGTACGGTCACTGTAAAGTTAAATTCGAGCCTATGGATCCAAACGGAGAAGAGACATTCTCATTTGAATCTACTGTAGTAGGTGGTAATATTCCTAAGGAATACATCCCTGCTGTAGGTGAAGGTATAGAAGAAGCCGCACAGACTGGTATTATCGCTGGATTCCCAGTACTTGGTGTTAAGGCTACAGTTTATGATGGTTCATACCACGAAGTCGATTCATCAGAAATGGCATTCCACATCGCTGGTTCTATGGCGTTTAAGGATGCTATGCAAAAAGGTGGAGCAGTACTTCTAGAGCCTATCATGAGAGTTGAAGTAACAATGCCTGAAGAATACATGGGCGACGTTATCGGAGACATCAATGGTAGACGTGGTAGAATTGAGAGCATGGACGACCTTGGCGGTGGTAAGATTGTTAGAGGTTTCGTACCACTAGCTGAAATGTTTGGATACTCCACAGACCTTCGTTCTCGTACACAGGGACGTGGTAACTACTCAATGTTCTTTGAACGTTACGAGCAGGCACCTAAGTCTATCCAAGAGAAGGTAGTGTCAGACGCATCTAAATAATTAATTTTGTTTGAGGGCGAGAGCCCAAAACTAAGTTTCAAAACAAGGGCTTTAAAGCCCATAAATAGCCGTTATTTGCTAAAGGTTAGCCCTTAAAAAATAACGAAAAATATACTTGAAAATGTTTCTGTTATAAAATATAATGGTACATAGTTTTCGAGATAAAGATAAAAATATTTTTAGTTAATCAGGAGGAAATTAAAAATGGCTAAAGAAAAATTTGAGAGAACCAAACCGCATTGTAATATCGGTACAATTGGTCACGTTGACCACGGTAAAACAACATTAACAGCTGCAATTACTAAAGTACTTTCAGAGAGAGTATCAGGTAACCAGGCTACAGATTTTGAGAACATCGATAAGGCTCCAGAAGAGAGAGAGCGTGGAATCACTATCTCAACTGCTCACGTAGAGTATGAGACAGAGAAGAGACACTATGCTCACGTGGACTGTCCAGGTCACGCCGATTATGTAAAGAACATGATCACTGGTGCTGCTCAGATGGACGGCGCTATTCTTGTAGTAGCTGCTACTGACGGTGTTATGGCTCAGACTAAAGAGCACATCCTACTATCTCGTCAGGTAGGTGTACCAAAGATCGTAGTATTCTTGAATAAGTGCGATATGGTAGATGATGACGAACTTATCGAATTAGTAGAAATGGACTTAACAGAAGTTCTTGAAGAGTATGGATTTGAAGATTCACCAATCATCAAGGGTTCAGCTCTTAAGGCTCTAGAAGATCCATCAGGAGAATGGGGCGACAAGATCATGGAACTTATGGATACAGTTGATGATTACTTCCCAGATCCACAGAGAGATACAGATAAGCCTTTCCTAATGCCAGTAGAAGACGTATTCACAATCACAGGTCGTGGTACTGTTGCTACAGGTAGAGTAGAAAGAGGTACTCTAAACATCAACGACGAAGTTGAAATTGTAGGTATCAAGGACGACGTTCAGAAGACTGTTGTAACTGGTATCGAGATGTTCAGAAAACTTCTAGACAGCGCAGAAGCTGGTGATAACATTGGTGCTCTTCTTAGAGGTATCGACAGAGACGAAATCGAAAGAGGACAGGTACTTGCTAAACCAGGTTCAGTTACATGTCACAAGAAGTTCAAAGGACAGGTTTATGTATTAACAAAGGATGAAGGTGGACGTCATACTCCTTTCTTCAACAACTACAGACCTCAGTTCTACTTCAGAACAACTGACGTTACTGGTGTATGTAACCTTCCAGACGGCACAGAAATGTGTATGCCTGGTGACAACGTAGAAATTACTGTTGAACTTATCCAGCCAATCGCTATGGAGCAGGGTCTTGGATTCGCTATCCGTGAAGGTGGTAGAACAGTAGGTTCAGGTAAGGTTACTGAAATTATTGAATAACCAACGGTAAACAATGAGTAGAGCGTAAGCTCAACAATATAAAAGAGGGTGTTCACGAAAGTTTGCTTTCGTAGGAGGCCCTCTTTTATATTGTTGAATCGCTACATTTTACGAATGTAGCGAGCTTCTAGAAGTGCTTGTGCATTTCTAGAAGACTTACGCTCCAAATCGAGGGTATAGAAGAATGCTTGTGCGGATGAGATGGCAAAAACGCCAATACATCTGCCCATACAATTCAAGCTTCAATGTGCCGTGGGCGGATGAAAAGGCAAAATTACCAATACATCTGCCCATACAATTCAAGCTTCAATGTGCCGTGGGCGGATGAGATGGCAAAAATTCCAATACATCTGCCCATACAATTCAAGCTTCAATGAGCCGTGGGCGGATGAAAAGGCAAAATTACCAATACATCTGCCCACCACAAGAAAAGCTTCAATATGAATGGGCGGATGAAAATACAGAAAATGAAAAATATAGGTATGGGGGAATAAAAATGAATAAATTGTTAAATGAATTATTATTAGAAAAAGAAAGAACAGATAAGAATTTAAGAAAGATTAGAGGAGAATTAAAAAAAGTCAAGAAAGATGATGCTAGAATAAGAGTGACTTATAAAGA
>CAJOMD010000040.1 GCA_905235555.1 uncultured Eubacterium sp. | reverse complement strand
ACGTATACCTGTTCCATTAAGCAGATTTCTTTGAATTCTTTATTAAGTCTTCCCATGATCATGCCGTTGATTACCTTTTCTGGTTTCTGGCTTTCTACTGGGTCGTTTTTGATCTGCTCGAGTAAGATTGCTTTTTCGTGTTCTTTGTAGTCGTCGTCTATATCGTCTGAGCTTAAGAATTTTGCATTCAAAGCAGCTACCTGCATTGCTACGTTCTTCAAAGCTTCCTCTGCTGCGTCGTTCTTTGGAGCGTCAGCTTCCACTAATACACCAATTTTTCCGCCGGCGTGGATGTATGATACGATTACACCGTCTGATTCTAGTTTTTCGAATCTTCTGATGTTCATGTTTTCGCCTATTGTTGCGATTTGGCTTGTTAGTTCTTCCTGTACTGTTTTGTCTTCGCCTTCTAATTTTTCAGCTAGTAGTTCGTCCACTGTAGTAGCGTTTCCTGCTAATATCTGATCTGCTACTTTAGCTACGAATGCCTGGAATGTATCGTTCTTTGCTACGAAGTCTGTCTCTGAGTTTACTTCTACTATTGCAGCTTTGTTGTCTTTTACTGCTGTGTAAACGATTCCTTCTGCAGCTATTCTTCCAGCTTTCTTTACTGCTGTAGCTTCACCTTTTTTTCTTAATACTTCGATAGCTTCTTCTTGATTACCATCTGTCTCCTGTAATGCCTTTTTACAAGCCATTACGCCAGCACCTGTTAGGTTCATTAGTTCTTTTACCATTGCTGCTGTTATATCCATAATAGTATCCTCCCTATTCTTTTATTTATTATTCTGCGTCTTCAGCGTCAGCGTCTTCTTCCACTTCTGCATCTGCATCAGCTTCTGCTTCCACTTCTTCAGCTATTTCGTCTTCTTTTATCTCTTCGCTAGTTTCTTCTGCTGGCTCTTCTGTCTCGGCAGGTTCTTCTGCTGGAGTTTCTTCCTTTGCCGCAGGCTCAGCCTTAGCTTCTGTCACTTCATCATCGTATTCTTCGTCGTACTCATCATCGTATGCGTACTCTTCACCCTGGTTTGCCTCTATCACGGCATCTGCCATTGTAGATACTATTAGTTCTACGGCGCGGATAGCATCATCGTTACCTGGGATTACGTAATCTAGTTCTTCTGGATCACAGTTAGTATCAGCGATACCAATCAATGTGATTCCTAGGTTATGTGCTTCTTTTACACAGATTGCTTCTTTCTTAGGGTCCACTACAAAGATAGCATCAGGTACTCTCTTCATGTTCTTGATACCACCAAGGTTCTTTTCAAGTTTAGCCATTTCTTTCTTAAGACCAACTACTTCTTTCTTTGGAAGAACGTCAAATGTTCCGTCTTCTTCCATTCTCTCGATGTCTTTTAGTCTCTTGATTCTTGACTGCATTGTCTTAAAGTTTGTAAGTGTTCCACCTAACCATCTCTCGTTTACGTAGAACATTCCGCATCTCTCAGCATTGTTCTTTACTGCATCTTGAGCCTGCTTCTTTGTACCTACGAAAAGAATAGTACCACCATCTTTTACTGTGTCAGAAATTGCTTTGTAAGCTGAATCTACCATGCCTACTGATTTCTGAAGGTCGATGATATAGATACCATTTCTCTCTGTGTAGATGTATGGAGCCATTTTAGGGTTCCATCTTCTTGTCTGGTGTCCAAAGTGAACACCTGCCTCTAGTAACTGTTTCATTGAAATAACGCTCATTTTTCTTACCTCCTGGTTTTATTATTTAATCTTCCATTTGCTTCTTTGCCTTAGGAAACCCCGAGCAAGGGCACCGTCCTAGAGCTCCACAAATGTGTTTAGTGCAACTCACATACTATAACATAATAGATATTGTTGTGCAAGTTAGTTATTTGAAAATTTCTTCTAATTTTTGTATGACTTGTTTTGAATCCACTCCATAATTTTTTAGGCTATTATTATCAAATGGATCTTCTTTTAGACTGGATATAAACTGGCGAATATCATTTGAAACCGTCTCTGGCAATTTCGAGATGGGATTAAGTAGCATTTCGACTGTAAGTCTTAGTACATCTTTTTTATGCTTTTTTATATCAGATGAATCAACAGATTCCCCCTTTATCCTACGAGCACTTAAATCTAAATATGCTTTAGCTTTAAATAATATTAGGTATTCAGGTCTCAACACGGAATATCCGTTTTCTATCACTCTTCCATCAAGAAGTATCTTATAGTAATCATCATTTAGTAATATTGCTGATAGGCTTGAAATATCACCATCTACATGTAGAGGAGTTATTCCTACATGTTTATCTAATTCAAAATCAGTTTTCGAAAATAATTCAATCATCTTTGGGAACCCATCTGTTTGAGGTTTATCAAATCTATAAAACTGTGGTTTTCCAGTACTTCCACTTATATGTCTATATTTCCCTTCTTTAATAAATTCCCAAAACTTACTAGCAAAATTCGAGTCTAGTGACTCGATAATAAGAACCATATCTAAATCTCTAGTCGCTCTAAAATCTGAGCCGTTTTCATCAAAAAGAATATCACATGCTGCACCACCAATAAGCACATAACTGTCACTATAATCTTTGAAATATTCTTTAAATTTTATTAATCCTTTAACCATACATACTCCTCCAACATTTTGTCTACTGATTTTTTCACTCTTTCATCTGACAGTTCTTCTTTTAGAGAAAGTGAAACTGATAGCGGGTCCATATCTTTACCGTTGTTGAAAGGAATTATATATCCTAGTTTTTGAACTATACAACTTGGTTCTTCACCTTTTGATGAAAGTTTAGTATCATTTATCCCACACTTGTTGATATCTTTTTTAAGGACTGCATATGTAGGATACTTATTGTCTTCTATCATTGAATAGTCTGATAATGCAGACATTCCACCTTTAACTGAAAGTTTTAAATCTTCATCTATTGAAAACGTAGATATCACTGGATTGTTCAAATAATCTTTAATACTATTCCAAAATGATTTACGATCTTCCAAAACATTTATAACACGTGACTTTCCTTTTTGTCCTAACACAGGAATTTCCATATACTCTATTTCATCAAAACATCTAGTCACAGACATCTTGGTTACTTTAAGAATTTCTGCAGCTTTTGTGACGTTTATTTCAAACCATTTTTCATATATTGCTGTAAGTAGGAGTTTCTGAGTTAGAAATGATAGTTTTTGAACTGGTTTTATAATTCTTTCTTCTTTAGTTTCTAGCAAGACCCCCATAAAAGGCAAGTATAATTCTCTTCCCTCAATGATAAAAGATATCCCATCAGATATCATTGTTTCCTTTGAGTATGGACTTGTCCCCTCGAAATATATAGCACAATACGTTTTTAGATATCTTTCCATCTGTTTGTGCTGCTTTCTAATCTGAGACAGATTTATTTTCTCCTTTGGAATAGCAATAATCCAAGTAGTTTGATTCATTGCAACTTTTTTAAAATCATATAGAGCAGTATAAAGTAAAGGAAGCTTGTCCTTTAAATCAAGATCATTTATTTCGATTTCTACTCCTAGGCTATTTTCAATAAAACTTTTCATAATTGTAACCTCTTTTTTTATTTTGTAACTTATTTTATGTTACAAAATAAAAATAACACTTTTCGATTTGATAGTCAAGTTTTTGGGGTTAAAAAAGCTGGGCTCAGCCCAGCTTGGTCCCCAGTGACTTTCGACTCTGGTCAACTCTGTTGTTTATATTATACAAGCATTATTTAATTATTCATTATATTTTTAGTCTTCTTCTGGTTTTTCTTTAACGTATCCACACTCTGGGTCGGAACACGCTATCTTTTTGCCTTTCTCTACCATGTACTTTCCACACTCAGGACATTTTTCCTTTAGCGGTTTGTTCCAGCTCATGAATTCACAATCTGGGTATCCTTCACATCCGTAGTAAATTCTTCCCTTTTTAGTTCTCTTTAGAACTAGTTCTTTGCCGCACTCTGGGCAAGGGATTCCAATTTTTTCCATATACGATTTTGTGTTTCTACAGTCTGGGAAGCCTGGGCATGCTAGGAATTTTCCATATGGTCCATACTTAACAACCATTCGTCTTCCACACTGATCACAAATCTCGTCTGATTCTTCATCTGCTATGTGAATTTTCTCTAGTTTTTCTTCAGCTTCTTTCACTTCGGCATCTAGGTTTGGATAGAAGTCTCTAATTATATCTTTCCAATCCATTTTGCCGCGCTCTACTGAGTCTAGGAGCGATTCCATGTTCGCAGTAAATTTCATATCTACGATATCGGCAAATGCCATGTTCATTACTCTGTTTACCGCTTCACCTAGCTCTGTCACAAATAGGTTTTTCTTTTCCTTTGTGGCATATCTTCTGCCGGTGATTGTTCCGATAGTTGGAGCATATGTAGATGGTCTACCGATTCCTTGCTCTTCCATCGCCTTTACTAGAGACGCTTCTGTGTATCTAGCTGGTGGCTGTGTGAAGTGCTGGTTTTCTTTGAATTCAACAAATTCTAGTTCGCTCGATTTATCTAGTTTCGCTATCACGTTGTTTGTGCTTATCTTTTTGTTGTCATCATCTGTATACACTTTCATGAAACCGTCAAACTTTACCTTTGACGTAGCTGCTCTAAATTCATAGTTTCCAGCTTTGATGCGAACGTTTATAGTTTCATATATTGCGCTATCCATTTGGCTAGCCATAAAGCGTTTCCAAATGAGCTGGTATAGTCTAAACTGGTCACGAGTAAGTTGTGGTTTTACCTCGTCCGGTGTAATAGTAATGTCTGTAGGTCTGATGGCCTCATGGGCATCTTGGATTTTGCCGCTGTCTTTTTTCTTGTGAGGCACTTTTCTCACATACTCTATGCCATAGTTTTCTGTTATGTATTCTTTGGCGTGGGCCATAGCACCCTCAGATACTCTTGTTGAGTCTGTACGTAAGTATGTAATTAGACCCACTGTTCCACGCTTCTTTAAATCAACACCTTCGTATAGTTGCTGTGCAATACGCATTGTTTTTTGTGTCGCAAAGTTTAGGGCTTTTGAAGCTTCCTGCTGCATAGTACTGGTGGTAAATGGCACTGGCGCTTTTCTTGTACGCTGGCCTTTCTTTACTTCGTCCACCTCAAATGTTTCGTCTTTGCACTCTTCTATTATTTTATCTAGTTGTTCTTTGCCGGTGATTTCTAGCTTGCCGTTTTTATCGCCATAGAAGTTCACCTCAAACTCTTTGTTTTTGCATTTTAGAACCGCATCCATATCCCAGTATTCCTGAGGGATGAATTCTTTTATCTCCTCTTCTCTGTCGCAAAGCATTTTAAGCGCCACTGACTGCACACGGCCAGCAGATAGCTTACGCTTTACTTTCTCCCAGAGAACAGGGCTGATGCTGTAACCCACTATACGGTCTAGCACACGTCTAGCTTGCTGCGCATCCACTAGGTCCATATCTATCTCACGAGGATTCTTTAGCGATTCTTTTATCGCATCTTTCGTAATCTCATTAAATGAGATTCTATATGTCTTCTTTGGATCTAGGTCCATCGCATTTTTAAGATGCCAAGATATAGCCTCACCTTCACGGTCCGGGTCAGTTGCCAGATAAACTTTGTTTGCCTTCTTTGCATAACGCTTTAACTCCGCTAGTTTACTTCCCTTACCACGGATTGTTATATACTTAGGCTCGTAGTCGTTTTCTATATCTACACCCATTGTGCTCTTTGGTAGATCTCTTAGGTGTCCATTAGATGCCACTACGTCATAGTTTGAACCTAAAAACTTTTTAATTGTTTTCACCTTGGCAGGTGACTCCACTATAACAAGATTTTTTGCCATAATATCTCCCGTTTTATGCCGCTTTTTCACTTTATTCTTCTGCTGTTTAACAATAATTATTTGCTAGAAAGTGTGATTTTCTGAATTGATTTTGTGATTTTTGAAAATCTAGCGATATTAAACGTTACACAAAATAACACAGTTTTATTTTTTTTGCAAGTTTTATTTTGTGAGTTTCTTCTATATAAAGTGTTTTTTGTTACATTTCGATTGCTGTCTTTCCCTTTTCTACACAGAAAAACAAGGGGTACAGTACCCCTTGTTTTATTTTTAAAATATTTTTTATTTGTTATCTTGCTTTGTTTTGCTTTTTGTTTTTTCTTAACTAGCTTTTTTTATTTTTTGTTTTTTTCTTAACTAGCTTTGTTTTGCTTTGCTACAACTGAAGCTGAAATTTTATTGTATACAGGTGTCATTGTTAGACCCTGAATTACTGTTGTAAAGAATACCACGGCAAATGTACAACCTAGTATGATGAAGTAGATATCTTCATTCTCTTTGCCGAGGACTGGTCTTGTACTCATAGCTAGTGCTACTGACAAGCCACCTCTTAGTCCAGCCCATGTAAAGAGCTTTATGAAGTTTAATTTGTCATAGTTGTCTGGGAGTTCGCCCATAAACAACGTTGAGATGGAAAGTCCTAAGAATCTCGATATCAAGTTTGCCAATATTGCGATTACTGATAGCGCAATTACAATTCCGATATTATCATCCATTCTTAGTACGATTGCAAATGATAAACCTAGCATTACATAAAGCATTGAGTTAAACAGTCCATCCAATGTTTCCCAAAATGAATTGAATGATTCTGCCTCTTCCTCTTCTTCATCTTCCATAAACTTAGATCTAAGTGTTGCAAACATTATTCCGCAGACAACTGCTGATAGCGCTCCTGAGAATTTGAAGTGCTCGCATAAGAAGTATGCCATTGAAACGTTTAGCAAACTGATCATGATTCTAAGTATATTGTTCTTGGAGTATTTGAACATCACGAAGCAAATGCCTGTGACTACTATTGCCACTCCCACAGCTCCTAATACTTGTTGTAACATTACCTCTAAGAAGCTTTGAGATGCGCCTGCCTTTGCCGCCACCATTCCAGAGAAGCAAACGAACAATGCCACGCCCACTCCGTCGTTAAACAACGCTTCTGTCTCTATTAAGAATGATATCTTTTTAGGCAATCCAAATTTCTTTAAGATTCCTGTAGCTGCTATTGGGTCTGATGGTGCGATAACACTTCCGAACATCAAACATACTGGAATTGATAGGTTGATTCCAAGTAGTTTTGTTCCACCATAGAAAAGTGCCGCATAGAATACTGCTCCCAATAATGTACAAACAAATGCTAATACGCTTATATGTCTTATGCTGTTTTTTATATCTTTCATCTTGTGATGACAAGAACCAGCAAATAGCATGAAACAAAGTACACCCTTAACTAGGAACGCCTCTAGATCATAAAATTCTACTTTGGCTAGGAAGTTTTTGATAGTGCCTACGTTGCTGAATTTCCACTCAACTAATACCAACACTATTCCTAGTATCGCTGAGAATAGCATAAGCGCTATTTCATATGTGAGCTTAGTTACCCTTTCATTGAAAAATCCTAGTAAGCATATAATGAGCGCTAGTGAAGCAAACTCAAATAAAAATAAATCCATAAATACCTCCAGTATTAATTTATTACCACCGCTTTTGTTTACGTTTCAAGCGTGTGTATATGCTATGTTTATTATAACATTAAATGAGCTCTAAGCATATAAAAACCCCCTCTGATGTGTCTGATATGTACCCAGAATCCTGGACACGTATAGTTCTATTATCATACTTAATGGCTATTTCAACTCATAATATCCGTCCACCGGCTGAGCTATGTACCCCAACATCAAAAGTTCTAATAGTTGTTCTGTTATCTCGCTGTATGATAGTTTGGTTTCGCTTATCAGTTCGTCTACGGTCTTTGGCGTGGACTCTATTACCGAATAAAGCTTTGCTAAATCGCTTCTAATGTTTATGCTTTGATCCTCGCACACTGATACAAAGACATCGTCCAATATATCTTTGGCGCTAGTGGTCATTAGAGCACCATTTTTTATTAGTTCGTTTGTCCCATTGCTTAGTTTGTCAGTGGCTCTGCCTGGCACAGCACAAATGTCTTTCCCTTGCTCTAGGGCCCACTCCACTGTTATAAGAGAGCCACTGCGCTCTTTTGCTTCCACCACTAATACTTTATTCGAGAGTCCGGAGATTATTCTGTTTCTGGCAGGAAAATGCCAACCCGTGCCTCCATCTCCCATTGGGTACTCTGAGATTATTCCACCGCCTTGTTTAAGTATTTGTTCATAAATGTCTATATTCTCCGCTGGATAACAAACATCCACGCCCGTTCCTAAAATGGCAAACGTGGGTGTATCTCCTTCTAGCGCGCCTAAGGCAGCATATGAATCTATGCCTCTGGCCATCCCACTTATCACCTGCACGCCGGAGTTCGACAAATCTCTTGCTATGTCTTTTGCCATTTTTCTTCCGTAACTAGAGCAGCCTCTCGCGCCCACTATAGCTACTGCCGCTTTATTGGGGTCTGGCAAGTTTCCTTTGTAGAACAAGAATTCTGGCGCCTCTTTATACTGCATTAATATCTTCGGATAATCTGGCGCACCTTTTATCACGAAATTTACTCCCGCTTTTTTCAATTCATCTTGATATTCTTTGCTATTCAATTTTTCTAATATTTCCTCTGTCCACTCGTTTGTGTTTTTAACTATCTTTTCCATCTATCACTCTAAAACTTAGCGCCTCCGCCAAGTGCCTTTCTTTAATATTTTCCTCGCCCTCTAGATCTGCTATTGTACGAGCAGTCTTGAGGATTTTTTCATATGTTCTTACGCTTAGGCTAAATGTATCGTAAACATTTTTAAGCATCGTTTCTTCTTTCTTTTCAAGCTTGCAATACTTCTTTATGAGTCTCCCTTTTAAATCGCTATTAAACTGGAACTCCTCATCTTTGTACCTCTCCTTTTGAATTTCTACAGCTTTGTTTACTCGAGATCTTATGGTGGCTGAGTCTTCTAGTTTTTCGACGCTGCTAAGTTCTTTGTAGGAGACGGAATTCATCCTGGTACAAAGATCTATTCTGTCCATTATGGGACCACTTACCTTCTCTAAATATTTTTTCACATCGTGCTCTGTGCAGTTGCACTTGTTTCTATCTGGATAGTACCCACACCTGCAAGGGTTCATGGCCGCAAGCAACATGAAATTAGCTGGGAATTCGTAACTCCCAAATGTTCTCGTGACATTCATCACACCCTCTTCCATCGGCTGCCTGAGAGATTCCATCACTGCTCTAGAAAATTCCGGGAATTCATCCATATATAAGATTCCACCGTGAGCCAGTGTGATTTCTCCCGGCTTAGGATTTGCACCACCACCTATCATAGCAGGAACTGTGGCTGTGTGGTGCGGGCTCCTAAATGGCCTTTGGGTGACCGGGCCATCTTCTAACAGTCCTGCCACACTTTGGATTTTTGAAATTTCTATTTGTTCTTCTTTAGACATTTCAGGCATTATTGTCTGCATGCTTCTTGCTATTATTGATTTACCGGTGCCAGGCGCTCCCACCATCAGAAAATTGTGCATGCCAGCCACCGCTATTTCCGCTCCGCGTCTCGCTTGCATTTGACCTTTGATGTATTTGAAGTCATATATGTTTTCTTGCTGTTCCTTTGACGCTGACGCACCGTAGTTAGGCTCATCATATTTTTCTGTTGTTATCATTTGTACCAAGTGGTTAAGCGAATCCACTGGTACTATTTTTATACCCGTAACGCCAATACATTCTTGGATGTTGTCTTTGGGCACGAAACAAATCTCGAGACCGCGCGATGCGGCATCAAGCACAATGGGAAGAACACCATTCACTCGAATGGTTTCTCCGCCCAGGCTTAGCTCTCCTATAAATATCATTTTGGAAATGTCATTAGATATAACCCCTAAGCTTTGAAGAATTGAAATAGCTATTGCTAGATCAAAGTATGTTCCGCTCTTTCTGAGATTACCTGGAGAAAAGTTGATGGTTATCCGTTTGGGCGGGACTAGAAATCCCGAATTCTTTAGCGCAGTTCGGACTCGCTCTCTAGACTCTTTGATATCTGATGAAATAAGGCCTACCATATCAAACGATGGCAGGCCATTACAGATATCCGTCTCTACTGAAACTGGTAATACCACTACTCCTGTGATAGTGGCGCAATTAGCTTTGCATACCATTTCCCCCACCTTCTTTCTTTAGTTTTTTAGAAGGATAGTTTAGCATATGTTTGGTGTTAATGCAACATTTTATTTATGTGTCACTTATTGTATTGGCTTTTCTTGTGGTGTGCCTCAGATTGTGTGATGTTTATCGTGATTATTTTTTTGTATGGGCAGATGTATTGGCAATTTTGTCTTTTCATCCGCCCACGGCTCATTGAAGCTTGAATTGTATGGGCAGATGTATTGGCAATTTCGCCTTTTCATCCGCCCACGGCTCATTGAAGCTTGAATTGTATGGGCAGATGTATTGCCAATTCCGCCTTTTCATCCGCCCACCGCTCATTGAAGCTTGAATTGTATGGGCAGATGTATTGGCAATTTCGCCTTTTCATCCGCCCACC
>CAJOMD010000039.1 GCA_905235555.1 uncultured Eubacterium sp. | reverse complement strand
CCTGTAGATCCTGCGCACGCACCAATGCCCATCAAAACAAGCAATATTCCTTTTGTGAGCGCCGGCCAAGCGTTAAAGTTTGACACTGTGCCGTAACCCGTAGTTGATGATATGGATGCCACCTCGAAAGCCGACTGCTGGAATGCCTGACCCCAACTACTAAATAGCTCTCGGCCATTTATTGTAACAATCACTATCGCTACCGCCAGCAAGAAGAAGTACCATCTTAATTCTTCGTCAAAGAAAACTAGTTTCGGTTTTCTTATTAGTAGCAGGTAATACATTGTAAAGTTAAGCGAGCACATAATCATAAATACTGTGATTATGACTTGAACCGTCACCGAGTAACTGCCAATGCTTGTTCCAAGTAGCGCGAATCCACCTGTACCCACTGTACCAAATGTGAGCGTAGACGCCTCGAAAGGTGTAAGTCCTGCTATCATTAGCGCAATAATCTCAATTATTGTGATTCCAATATATATTAAATAAAGTGTTTTTGCTGTGTTCTTTACCTTAGGCAAAAATTTGGTAACTGAAGGTCCTGGGGATTCCGCTTTCATCATATGAATGCTCGAGCTTGCGCCCAGCGGCAAAATTGCCATGATAAATACCAACACTCCCATTCCACCTACCCAGTGTGTGAATGAACGCCAAAACATGTTGGCATGCGAAATCATGTGGAAACCACCTTTGGCGTTCGCCGTCAAAACTTCCGGATGTATAATACTAGATCCCGTGGTGGTAAAACCCGAGATAGTCTCAAACAACGCGTTGAAGTAATACGGAATGGCTCCCGTTAGCACAAATGGAACTGCTCCCACCAAACTTATCAAAATCCAACTCAAAGACACCGACACAAATCCGTCCTTCGCAAAGAATGATTCACTTTTTGGTTTCTTGATTTTCCCAAGCATACCGATGGCAAAAACTATTCCGGCTAATGCTATGTATATTAGTGCATCTTTAGTCTCACCATAATAAAACCCTACCATGGCAGGAAGGGTTAAGAATGCTCCTTCAAAGCACAATATGTATGCAAGTATGTATCTTATCATTGAAATATTCATAAGCTCTCTTATTTAAATATGTGATTTCTATAGTTTTTTTGTGTAACTATTTCGCAATCTCATGCACATCGTGAAGACCTTTTTCTGTAGTTAGTACTACTATTTTGTCTCCGGCATGAATAAATGTAGAACCTGTAGCTATAGTTGATTTGTTATCATGAGTAACGCAACCAATAATAACACCCTTCTTCACTTTGATTTCTGATAAAGGCTTGTCAGTGAACTTGGCATCTTCTGGCACCTCAAACTCTATAGCTTCCACTCTATTATCATTAAGCTGATATAGCGAAAGTATTCCGCTGTCGTTTTGCATCTGGCTGCGGACGAATCTCAAAATTCTCTCTGCGATAATATATTTAGGATAAATCACACTGCCTATATCAAGGCTATCTATAATCTTGTCAAATGATGTACGATGAACTCTTGTAATAACCTTGCAGTCTGAAACCTCTTTTGCATATAGAGCAAGCATAACATTCTCTTCGTCATATCTAGTGTTTGCAATAAATGCATCCACGTCTTCTATTCCTTCTTCTATCAAGAGGTTTTTATCTGTAGCATCACCTTGAATGATAGTGGCACCATCTAAAATGTCACTTAATTTTTCACATCTAGCTGGGTCTTGCTCTACAATTTTGACTTCGACACCCATAGATATCAAAATTCTTGCTAGGTAAACCGACGTACGTCCACCGCCTAATAAGATGGCGTTTGACGCGCCACTCACTGAAATGCCTAAGCTCTTGAAAAATTCGTGAGCTACATCAATACTTGCAAGCACAGAAACGATATCGCCCTCACGCATTTCGAAATCACCACTAGGGATTAAGACTTCGTCTTTTCTCTCTACAACAGGAATCAAAATTTCTGAGTGGTGCTTCTCTCCAAACTCTTTCATTGTCATGTCGCAAAGCGGACTATCTTTTGCTAATTTATATGAAATAATTTCAGCTCTGCTCTTAGGGAAAATATCAACATTTAAAGCCAAAGGCAAATTAAGCAGTGCTGCCATTTCTCTAGCTGATGCAGCGTGAGGATTGATAACCATTGTCAAGCCAAGTGTAGACTTGATAAGTCCAATCTCTCTACCGTACTCTGGGTTACCTACTCTGGCAATCAGATTTTTGACACCCTTGCTCTTTGCAATAAGGCATGCAAGCAAGTTCATCTCATCATTACCTGTGACCGCAATAAAAAGATCACAGTCATCAATGTTTGCCTCTTCAAGCACATTAATACTAGAGCCGGTTCCCACCACGCCATACACGTCAAAGGAATCTGAGATTTCCTCTACCACTTTGGCATCGGTGTCAATAACTGTAATTTTATGTTCTTCTTGACTTAGTTGCTCTGCTAATGTGCCACCCACGTTGCCACATCCAGCAATAATAATATTCATATTTATCTCGCGCGCCAAACTACTCTGGGTGCGCTTTCCTCCTAAAATATGTGATATTTTTGCTCTCAATTATTATACAACTTATTAAGTTTTTAGCAATGTTTTTAGATGTTTTATTTCGTATGACTTTGGGAGTGTTTTTGATAAATTTACTTGTTATTTTTTTATAAATTTATGTATAATATTATTAGCGTGAAAGCTACGGAAGTTCCCATAGGAATAAAATAAAATTTTACAAAGGAGAATATTTTATGATTAAAGAGTTTAAAGAGTTTGCCCTTCGTGGTAATGTAATTGACTTGTCAGTTGGTGTAATTATTGGTGGTGCCTTTAAAGATGTTGTTACTTCACTTTGCGATAATGTGATTATGCCATTCTTTGCAATGTTTACAGGAAAAATCAATTTTGATAAATGGGTTATTCCACACACACAGATTAAGTTCGGAATGTTTATATCAGCAGTGATTAACTTTATCATTATGGCATTTATCATTTTCTTAATGGTCAAGGCTATGAACAAACTTCGCAGAAAAGACGAAAAAGTTACTACTAAAGTTTGTCCTTATTGTAAATCAGAGATTGACATTGGGGCTATTAAGTGTCCAAACTGTGCTAGCGATGTAGAATAAAAATCGAGAGAATTTCATAAATTTTGATACTTTACCTTTTGTGAGGTTTTTATATAATTAAGGTACAAAGGTTTTCGAAATAAAACCTAACTTCCTCACACAAATGAAATGCACTTGGCTAACCCCAAGTGCATTTCTTTTTTTATGTCTCTGGATGCCAGCCAGCAATATCACTCACATCAAAGTCATATGTAAGTTCTTTGCCGTAGGCTTTTTCGTAGGCCTGCTTTTTTAATGCATAGTCTCTGTCTCGCATATAGATACTATTTTCCCTAACTGTCTTGTTAGGATCAGGAATCATCACATCAAGCACGCTTATCTTATATTTGACATCGACAAAATCTTCTGCCATTTTTTTCTTTGTGTCAATCATTTCCACAAAACAACTAATCACCGGAACACCCAGCTTCGCAGCATAGTAGAACGGTCCTCTCTTTGGCGGACGTGGTTTTCTGTAGTTAAACCACATCTCCTGCTCTGGATAGATTAGAATAAACTCTTTGTTTCCCATCATCTCTTTTAACTGAGGCTCAAAGAACTGCGTCATATAATTTCGGTTGTTGCTGATTGGCATAATGTCCGCATAGTTCATCAAATATCCCAGCATTCCTTCCATCGCAAGATTTGTTTCCTGGCTCACAATGTTTAGGTGCTTCTTGCCAGCCTTTAGAATCATATATCTAACGATAGCATTTTCCACAGGGCTAAAGTGGTTACTTGTAATAATGGCTCCACCCTTCAAGCGCTTCACCTTTTCAATGCCCTCTATATGAGTGCTAATGTTAACCATTCTTGATGCCATGTTTGCCATGTATCTAGCCATGCGTCTGTTGAATAAATATTTTGGCGTGTGTCTGCGTTTCATTACTTTTTCAAGTAATACATCGCGCTCATTCATTGTGATAACTGGATCGTTTACCTCCACCTTGGCATACCAGTCTTCATCCTTTATGGCCTGTTTTATATTTTCAATTACTTCGTCTCTTACGTCGTCGAGAATTATCATATTGATTCCTCATTTGTGTGGCATTTGCAGTTTTTTTGTGTAGTGTTTATACTTTTTTTGTGTGATTTATAGTCGCACTACGCCTTCTTTGTCTTGGACACTTTTAAATGTTACTTCTTGTGACTGAATATTCACTGCTCTGTCCACAATAGCTTTCATACTCTCCATATCATGTGCTCTCTGCTCATCAGTATATGTCTCTTTAATTTTCACTAAGTCATCATAGAACTCTGTCATCTTTGCATACTTCCAGAATATGTCAGCATACTGAACATTGTCAAAAAGCCATGGTTTAGAGAATAGATTGTAATGAATAATTACCGCATCTTCTCTATCTGGAGTTCCATCGATTGGCATCGTGTCATACTTGATTGGAAGGTATAAAATCTGTCCATTACACATTGCATTTAAGTAATCTTGGTCTGGAGCCACTGTGTCAAACTGATATTTATTAAGTAGTGCTAGGAAGTGTTCATCCATCTTCACTTCTCGCATCTTCTTTGCGTTCATCAAAAGAATTCCCGAATTTATGTATTCTGTTCTCTTGATTCCGATTGCATTTTCTTTATACTGGTGTAGTTCCTCAATATGCTCAATTGATGAGTCTGGAGCCGCACCCAATATATTATTACCCAATTCTTCATTATATAATTCCGATATATCGCCAGGGACCACCACATCACTGTCAATGTAGATTACTTTGTCGTACTCTGGAAACATCTCTGGAATAAATAGTCTATAGTAAATAGTTAGTGTGAAGTAATCCGCACGCAGTTTGTGACCGTCAAAGTCACTTCCAATATCTAACTCTTTTCGCATCTCGCAAAACTCTATTTCGCAATCATCTGTAGCCATATCCGCTAGATAGCCTTTGTACTTATCTGTTAAGCCTTCCTGAATGATATGTATTCTGTAGCGATAATCCTTTGATGCGTTTTCGATAAGTGACTTGATAGCCACTCCCAAATATGGCGCATAGCCATCGTCAATTGTAAAAAATATTGGTATTAATTTTTTATCCATTTTTCTAACCTCTTTTTATGTGATTTATTATTTTTGTTTTGTGTGATAATTATTTCTGGGTTGTGTTATTTATACTTTTTTGATTGATTTGTACATTGCTCTGTACTCTTTCAATATATCGTCATATTTGTATATTTTCAAAACTTTGTGCATTCGCTTTATATCCCAAGGTTTAACTGTAATTGTTCTAACCCAAGGAAAAAATCTAAAGCCTGTTGTGAAATGTCTAATCACGGTGTCTTTCCTATTCTTCTTTTGCTCATTGTACTTTCGAGGCAAGGATTTCTTAGCTGTCGCTAGTTTGTTAAGCGCTGTCTGATCTGGCATAAACATCCTCTCATTTCTGCACTTCTCTCTGCACTTTTCAAACAATCCAGTCTCTTTCACTTTTTTCATATTGAAAAGCAAAACACCAGAGTTAAGGTAATCTCTTTTTGTGGCTTTATTACGGAAGAACCAGCTACCATAATAATCAAGTACTCCTGCAAACTCATAATCTTCCACATCCTCGTAGAAGAGTTCGCTTATGTCTTTGTCGGCTATCGTGTCGTTATCTAGATATAAAATCTTATCTGGCATGTCATCGATTTGATCTGCAAAAAGCCTTAGCATGCACATAGGTGTGAACCTTGTGTCTAAGTTTGACTTTGGAATGAACTTATCAAAGTTTGCGCTCACATCTATCAACTTAATACTGCTCTCTGGGTTCACCTGCTTGATGTAAAAATCTAAAACCTTTATGGTGTCCTCGTTCACAGTATTGTATCTTCTGTGCACAGTCTCAAGGCTCGCCGTCAAAACAATAATATTTAGTTTTCCCTTGTAGTGCTTCACTATGGAAATGACAGAAATAATCAAACCTTTTTCGATATTCTCATCTCCGCAGTAAAGTAGGTTTACCTGTTCATTCATATTCCCTCTTTGTCTTTGACGAAGTCACATATTCGTCTGTCAAAATGTCGCTTATTTGTCTTCTGACTTTTTATATATCACATAATCGTATGTGCTTTCTTTACTCCTCTCTAACATAGTCTCGTAAATCTCGTCGTGAAGTTTCTTCGCTCTATCCTTCCTCGGCAAAGTTTTGTCTGGCCAAAATGGGCCATCCACAAACAATGTAACTCTAGGTTTTTTGCGATGCTTTCTCTTTTGGTATGTGGTCGTAATACAAAATGCCGGCACATTCTCATTTACCACAAACTTAAAACTCGTCTCCGGGAAAGGTCTAATGCCAGTGAAATATGGCCAAAGGTGTGCCTCCGGATAAATACTCACGCAGTGCTTTTGCTCAATCCTCGTGTGAATAGCATTTGTGAAGTCCTTCATGTGTTCAAAATCCGTAGGAATAGTAATGGCACCAAGCGATGTCAAAATCTTTCCAATGACCGGCACTCCCAAGTTGGCAGGCGATGCTATCACATAGACGCGTTTACTCTTTGCCACATACGGTGCCTTGAACACATCACCTATCATCTGCGTGTGATTGCCGAAGAAAAAGTAGCCCATTTTCTTATATGGCTTTAGCACTTCCCTATTCTTAACCTTTAGTCCGTAGGCTATTGGAAATGCAATTCGAATACACACCCACGCAATGCTATAGATAACCCAAGAGAAAAATCTGTAAATTAGATTTGTATGAATCCACTTGTAGTTTTTCTTCAGTTTATAGTCCTGATCCATGCTCTCTACGAAGTCATCCTCAAAGGATTTGTAGTATTTAGTTTCTGGCTTAAACTCTTTCATATTCTTTTGGTTAGGCAATTTTTAATGCGCCCTCTTTTTTATGGGCATCTTTCAAATATGCCTTATTTTCTTACAAAAAGAAACTAGATTGCTCTAGTTTCCCCCTTTTTAAACCCGCCTTATTATAACATATAAAAAGTCAAAAAAAAGGATTGATTTATAGTTTTTTGTTGTTCTATAAAACAATCCTTTTGGTTTACATAATTTATTTTTGTTGTTTAATAAATGGATATTTATAAATCAACATATTGTCTATCTCCATCATTCTAAGAAGCCTACTCGCGGCACCAGACGGCTTATTAGTTCCTGACTCCCACGCTTCAACAGTCTTTCTTGATACCCCAATATAATCTGCAAATAGACCCTGCGAAAAACCTATATCATTTCTTATTCTCCTTACTTCCTGAGCCTTGTATTCTTTTACAGGTTCTATTACAACAGTATTTCTTTTGAGTGTCTTCTTCTCGCTTTTAGCATCTTGTATCGCTTCTTCTAAGCCTTTAATAATACTTTTACCTACAATACTCATATTCTTCACCTCATTTTAATGATTCTTTTAATTGGCCAATCAGTGACTTGATTTCATTCTTCTCTTTGTTGGTTAAATTGCTTTTTTCCTTCTTCAAATACACAGTCACTAGATATACTGTTTCTAGTTCCACAAAATCTACATAACACACTCTAGCACCAGCGCTCTTTCCACGGTTATTCCTCTCTCACTATACCCTATTAAATAGGGTATGTCAACTATTTGACAATGATTCCCCCTTTTTCCTTATTTCTCCCATAATATAAATTATAAATCAATTTTATTTAATGTCAGTATTGTTTATGTTACTTAACTTATTAATTTGCTACTTTAAAAAAGATGTATGCTTTCACATACATCTTTACTCTATTATTTCTTCTCGTAGTTAACAACATATATGCCTACGCATACTAGTGTTAACGCTACCACTATCTGCCATCCCATCACATCTGTCTCGTTCAATATGATAAGTGACAACACTGCTCCAAAGATCGGATTCATAAACTTACATGTAGCAACCTTTGATACATCGTTGTATTTTAGAAGCACTCCCCAAAGTGTGTAAGCTGCTGCTGAGATAAATCCCATATACAAAAGTAGCGCTACAGACTTAACTAAAAACAACGTATCTCCCGCTGACATATTCATATGTCCTCCAGCTACCACTCCCACTATCGTCATCACAAGTCCGCCAAAGAAGAACTGGTATCCACTAAGCATTACTACACTAGCATCTTTTGAAAACTTCTTTATATATCCCTGCGCCATTGCTCCGGAAAAGGCCGCTATAAATATAAATCCTTCGCCGAAGAAACTCATATCAAAGTTTAGCCCTTGACCGGTTAGGTTCACTACTATAAGTCCAGCAAATCCCACTAAACTTCCCACCACTTTTTTGGTCGTTAGTTTTTCTTGTTTAAAGCCAAGCGAGCAAATCAAAATAGTAAAAAATGTTCCAGCGCCTGTTATGATGGATGACTTAACGCCCGTAGTGTGCGCAAGTCCCACATAGAAAAACAAGTACTGCAAAACCGTCTGGAACAAAGACTGCACCGCAATGTACTTTGGATGGCTAGGCTTTATAAATTTTCTTTGCCTAATACTCTCAACCGCTATCACCATAATTCCAGCTATTGTAAATCTTATTCCAGCAAAAAGAATCTGGGAAGCTATGTCGTTCCCAGATATCCCAAACATTTTATATCCAATTTTAATGCAACTAAACGCCGATCCCCACAAGAAGCAACAAAACATCGCTATAAGAATCATTACTGGCGTCTTTGATAAAGATTTGTTTTTCACTACTACCTCTCTCCTATCACTGTGGCTGACACCGCCAAGGCATTAGCACCCACATGACACGCAATACTGCAAGGGGCTTGTCTAGCCATTATCTTTAAGTTAGGAAAAATCTTCTTAACTTTTTCAAACAAATCTTTTGAGTCTTCGTCATTTAAAAATGTATCGATTATCCCAATCGAGATTCTCTCTGGCTCATACTCGCTGTAGAGTTCTTCTATCTTTTCTTTTACATATGCAATCAACTTGTTCTTTGCCATATTTAGGCCTCTCGCCTTTTTCACAACATCTATTTTTGCCTCGTGCAAAATCAATATTGGTTTAATGTTTGCAAGGCTCGCTATCAATGCCTTTGACGCGGGCACTCTTCCGCCCTCTTTCAAATATTTAAGCGTATCCACCGTCAAAACCATAAATGAATTTTTACTCTCGCTCTCTAATTTTTCTTTTATTTCTTTTGCGCTCATGCCTTTTTCGGCGTAAGCCTTTGCGTCGTACACCGCCTCATAAAGCATGCTTGAAAGTCTGTAGTTATTCACCACCTGCACCTTTCCATCGAACTCTTGCGCGAACGATACTGCCGTATTGTAAGAGCTAGAAAGTGTAAGCGTCATTGGGATGTAGACTATCTCGTCATACCCCTCGTCCAAAATGCCTTGCCACATATCTATGATATCCTGCGGCGAAGGTTGCGATGTTTTAACCGAAACTCCCTCAGCCATTCCCTGGTAAAGTTCTTTTGTAGATAAATTTACGCCCTCAATATAGGTTTTCTCACCGATTATTACCGGCATTGTCATTAGGAAAATTCCATCTCTTTGGCCTTCCTCGATAGTTATTGAACTGTTTGTGTCCGTCATTATTGCTACTTTCATTATGTCACCTCGTATGTGTTTTTTATGCTATTACATTATAATATTTTTCTTCTATTTATTCTAGACTTTTCCTAGTGCATATATAAACTTCAATTCTATACTTTTTCTCTCTTGTAAAAGTGCGCCGCCACTTTTTTTACAATAATAAAATATAGCGGCTCAAGTCTGCGTTTTACTTTCTTTAACGAAGCCCTAATAGGAATCTTCTGCGGACAAACTTGCTCGCATTTGCCGCACTGCTTGCACTGCGACGCAAGACCCGTCTCATCCTTCAGAGTCAAAGCCATCACATACTCTGTCTCGCCTGCCAAATAACCATCATTGTAGCTTGTGTTATAGCTCTTGAAACATCCAGGTATGTCCACACCAAATGGACATGGCATACAATAGTTACATCCTGTACAAGGAATGTTCTTCTTACTATTTATTGCATCTTTTATTTTTTCTATGGTTTCAAAGTCTTCTTCTGTGAACTCGTATTTGGTGTTAGCTGTATTGTCTGCGTTGCTTTGCAAGCCATCTGCTTCATCTGCGTTGCTTTGCATTCCAGTCACATTATCCAGGTTCTTTTGTCCGTTATTCGCAATTCGTATATTTTCTTCTAACACTTCCATTGTGTCCATTCCTGAAAGCACACATGTGATAGAATCTTGCGCATACAACCACGATAGTCCCCACTCGGCCGCAGTCTTATCAGACTTCTCAACTATAGCTTTCGCTTTTTTGTTAAGACCCTTTGTAAGTTTTCCTCCACGTAGCGGTTCCATTATAAACACTGGAATTCCTCTTTTGGCTGCTTCCTCCACTCCTTGTCTTCCAGCTTGCGCATTCTCATCCAAGTAGTTATACTGCACCAAACAGAACTCCCAATCATACGCATCCAATATCTTTAAGAATATATCTGTAGATCCGTGAAATGAAAATCCTATTTTTTTGATTTGACCCGCTGCCTTTTTTTCCTCAAGCCACTCGCCAATCCCCATATCCAGCAGTCTATTCCAAGTAGTCTCATCTGGAAGCATGTGCATCAAATAATTATCCACGTAATCCGTCTGTAGCCTTCTCAATTCTTCGTCAAAGAATTTGTCAAAGTCTTCTTTTTTCTTCATCATATAAACTGGAAGCTTTGTCGCAATCTGAACTTTCTCGCGGATTCCATTCTTTGCTAGAATTTTTCCTAACTGTTCTTCCTTTCCTTTGTAAACATACGCGGTATCAAAGTAGTTTATACCTGACTCGTATGCTTTCATCACTAACTTTTCCGCCTCAGCATCATTGCTAGGCAATCTCATACATCCATATCCTAAGATGGAATAACCATTTCTATAAATCATTATTTTCCCCTTGTTT
>CAJOMD010000038.1 GCA_905235555.1 uncultured Eubacterium sp. | reverse complement strand
ATTTAGTTTGTGTATAGAATATATCTAAAATTGTTTCAAAAAATGGAACTTCCTTTACGAAATATTCAGCCGAAGCATCTTCTGGCACTTTTTTATATGTTCCTGTAGTATTAATCATCTCAAACCCATCGAAACTAAATGCTAAATCAGTAGCCAAATAAACTACCATAGATGAATCGAGACTAGATACCGTGTATTTTTGTGAATGATTATAAAGTTTGGAAGGTGTGTTCAAATTTGAACGAGTGGCAGGAACAATTCTGTTAGCAAACTGCCTAATGTACTGTTTCTGACATTCTATTCTTCGCAAGTTGTCATCCATCAGTTTTATATCTCTATAACGAACAAAGGTTTCTGCCTGGTTGCCCTTTAAAGTAATAGGAACACCCTTCTTAAAACCTTTGAATGTGTATTCAGGTGTAACAGGGACGCCACCCACATCATCATTCAATATCTTTATCGCGGACAAATCAATAGCATAATAGGCATTGATAGGGATGTTATATAAAAATCTTTGAACTGCCGTCTTTTCGTTCTCTGCACTAGTCTTTTTGCCGTCGCCAAATGCGTACGCCAAACAAATCTGTGTCTTTTTAGTGTCGATGTAATTACCAGCTTCATCGTATCTACTGATATCTGTCATTGTATCACGGTTGATACAAAGGATTCGCATCTTCTTTGTGGTGATATCGTATGTCATTAGGTATAGCGCATCGGCTTGACCGGCTGTACCTAGTTTAGCATTTTCTTTTAGTTTACGATTATCTATACCCATAAATAGGAAAGTGGCAATGTTATCGTTAAAAGTGTACTCATGACCTTTATAGTAAATAAGCCAACCACCATCGCGATAATCTACCCATTCAGGTAGCGTTAGATTTAGATTATCGTAGCTGGTTAGTTCCTTGCGACCTTGCCATCTCATAATGAATAGAGCAGAAAGGGAACCTATAATTATAGCGAGGAAGAAGAGTAAAATTCCTATTAGAATCTTTTTCTTCTTACTCCATTTCTTTTTGCCTTTTTTATCTTTTTTCTTAAAATCTTTTTTGTTCGAGTTATGGCGCTTTGTTGATTTGCTTGAGCTGTGACCTGAGTGATGATGCTTGTGTTCACCACTTGAGTGATGGTGTTTGTGTTCGCTACTTGAGTGGTGACTAGAACCTGAATTGTGACTAGAACTTGAGTGATCTTTAGAACTGGAGTGACTGTGATGATGGTGATGATGACCAAAGTTAGCCTCTTGATAGTTTTTCTCTATTGTATCCCAGTCCGCAACAAAACCAGTACCGTCACCAGTGTCAGAAATTAAACCTGGATCTTCGCTACCTTCTATAAACTCTAAGTTCTCATCAGAATCAATATCTATAATAGAATAGTCTTTGGATGATGAATCTTGTGGCTCTAAATTAGCATCTGAGTTTTCAAATATGTTATTGTCATTTTTAGTGGGTTCGCTCATCTTTAACTAAAACTCCTTGAACTAAATATCTAGTATTACTAGCACCGCTTGTGCAAGTGCTTAAAGTTAAAATTTTGCTGTTTGAATCTAAAATTGTTTTCTTTCGAACATTTTTATCCAATGCCTTTGGCTTCAATGTACTCTTTTGATATTGTTTTAAAGTTTTGCTGTCACTAAAATCAAAAGAGTTCATTATATGTCTATCATCATATGTGTATGCTGAATAGATTTTATATGTAAGTCTTCTGTTTGGCTGATACACATACATTTGCTTATGCTTCTTAAAAAACTTATGTTGTTTGAATTTGTGAAGTGTGGCAAACATGCTTCCATTTAACATATTATGGCCATACAAAACGGTTACAGGATCTGAATAATCTTTTTTGTTCATACGCTCACTAAAGATAGAACCAGCAAACTCGTAATCTTTGTCTAGGTTTTTATCTAGATAGAAGAGGTCATTCTCACCCTTTGGAGGCTGAACTACTGCGTAATCTACCTTTGTGTCTGGAATATAAATCCAAGAGTAAACATCTTTGTTTTTCTTGTGAAGTTTATTCCAGTCAATATTGTGATTTTCGGCCATGTTTGGGGCTATTGAAGCTGTAGTAGATTTTATGTAGTCCTTGCTATCGTTGTCGCTAAAAAAATGCAACACTATAAAACATGTTGCACCCGCAATGACAAGCATCGCAATGAAAAATACAATTCCCCAAATAATCTTTTTGCTTTTCATTTTAGACCTCACAACTTTGTATATAAGTATATGATTTTATTAGTATTATGTCAAAAATAAATGCAAACAAATTTTGTCGTTTTATGCTTTATTTATGACTTTTAAGCGGTTTGCACTTTACATAGTCTTATTATATAATTTTATTAGTGTGTAAAAAGAAGTACGGTCAGAAATGGGCCATTTTGTAAGGAGTTTTTTATGAAAATTGGATTTGGTTGCGACCACGCAGGAATCGATTTAAAACACGAAATGATCGAATATATGATAGAGAAGGGTTACGAGTGCATAGATTACGGCACAGACTACGATGAAAACGGGGAGATTGTTAAATGCGACTACCCAGACAAAGGACACGAAGTGGGCAAGGCAGTGGCTTCAGGTGAAGTGGATTACGCGGTTTTGATTTGTGGTACAGGAATTGGAATCTCTATGGCGGCTAATAAAGTGAAGGGCGTACGAGCAGCAGTTTGTAGTGAGCCTTACTCAGCAACCATGACAAAAAGACACAATAATGCGAACATTATAGCTTTCGGATCTCGTGTGGTGGGAGATGAATTGGCTAAATCTATATTGGACGCTTTCTTTGGTGCAGAGTTCGAGGGTGGAAGACATCAAAGACGTGTAGATTTGATAGAAGAAGTTTAAGATTGCGTATTAGACAAAGAAATATTAAAAATTAGCATATTGGCCAAATAAATATAAGGGATTATTTATGGATAAGATTTTAGTTTTTATCCCTATGTATAACTGTGAAAATCAGATTGCTAGAGTTTTGGCACAGTTAGAGGGAGAAATCAGAAATTATATATCGGAAGTTATTATTGTTAACAACCGAAGTACTGACAACAGTGTGGAGAATGCTATTGCGTATGCAAAGGAGCATCCAGATTTGCCGTTGAAGATTATGACAAATCCAGATAACTATTGGTTGGGTGGTTCTCACAAAGTTGCATTTAAGTATGCGATAGATAATGACTTTGACTATGTGATTACTTTGCATGGGGATGATCAGGGAAGAATTACAGATTTCCTTGATTTATTAAAGAGCAAAGAATATAGAAACTATGATTGTTGCTTAGGTTCTCGATTTGCGAAGGGCTCTAAGCTTATTGGTTATTCAAAGATTCGTATTTTTGGAAACCACTGTTTTAATGCGTGGTTTACTATTGCAGCTAGAAAGCGAGTGAACGATTTGGGATCGGGTTTAAATATGTATAAGGTAGAAACTTTGAAGAGCGACTACTATCACAAGTTTCCTGATGCGCTTTACTTTAACGCAGTTATGGTTTTGGGTCATTGTTACTATAATCATAAGGTTTGGTATTACCCAATCACTTGGCGCGAGGATGACCAGATTTCAAATATGAAATTTATGAGTTTGACTACAGCGTTTTTCAAAATGACGTTTAAATACATGTTCGGAAGAAAGAAATATATAAAGAGCGAGATGCGCGATAAGATAGTGGATGTTTATAATTCGGACGTAGTGTACGAAAATAAACAGAAGAGCATAGAATAAACAATAGCGTTTGAAAAAAATAGAAAGGGTGTGGCACATCCGCACAGTCTTATGAAAAAGATTCATTTAATAATGCCGATGGGTGGCGGTGGAACAAGATTTGGAAACAAGGGCTTTGATGTACCAAAGCCCCTTATTGAATTGCAGGGAAAGCCATTTTTTTATTGGGCTACTAGGTCTGTAGAAAAGTTTGTGGATATAGAAGATTTAACTTTTGTAGTTTTGCAAGACCACATTGATAGATTTGAGATTGACTCTAAGATTTTGGAATATTTCCCAGATGCAAAGATAGAAGTGATTCCTGAAGTTTTAAACGGAGCAGTTCTCACTTGCGCGGAGGGTGTTAAAAATATTAACGACAATCTTCCAATTTTATTTAACGATTGCGATCATGCTTTTATTTCAAATGATTTTTATAAGTACTGCGAAGCAGCAGACTTTGACGGAATAGATGGAGCGCTACTTACCTTTGAATCAAATAATCCTGCTTACAGTTATGTGATTTTTGATGGCGACAAAGTTACTGGAACTATCGAAAAACAAGTGGCAAGCAACGAAGCAATTTGTGGTGCATACTACTTTAAGAACAGAACTATTTTTGAAAAGTATGTAGAAGAATATTTGAAAAAATGCCAGTATGCCGAGTTCTTTGTCTCGGGCGTGTATAATGAGATGGCAAAAGATGAATGCGTGATAAAGACATTCAAGATAGATGAGCACATTTCGTTTGGAACACCGGACGAGTATGATGTGGCAGTAAATGAGAAGAGACTTGCACAGTTAGATTAACAGATGAAAGTTTATAAACCTAAGTTTGAAAATCAAAGAAACTGATATAGTTTCTTCTATACAAGAGGTACGTTTTGGAAATTTCAATTTTGATTGGTGCAATTTTAATGATGACCATTGCCCATTTGGTGAGGACAGCCAGATGGCAGCTTTTTGTGGACGTCTATGAGAAGCCAAACAGGAGAAATTTAATACAGTCGATATCACTTGGATATTTAATCAACTACTTTATTCCATTTAAGGTGGGTGATTTGTTCCGTGCGTGGTTCAGTGGAAGAAAGATGAAAAACGGAAAAGCGCTAGGTCTTTCTACAGTGATTGTAGACAGATATTTGGATGTCATTTCTGTTGGACTTATTTTCATTGGGCTATCGGTTTCAAATATCGGCGGCAAAGATATCAAGTCATCAGCACGCTTTTATGTGATTTTGATGGCGGCGCTTATTGTTTTAACAGTGCTTGTTTACATTTTTAGAAATGTTTTAAAGAAAATTGTTCGTGTGATTGCGAGTATCTTTAATCCAAAGATTGAGTCATTCATTTTGTTTTTGTTTTGGGCTTTAATTTGGAACTTTAGCGATATCTTTAAGAAAATTAGCAAACTCAAGATGATTGCATACACCATTTTTATGTGGGCTTTGTATGTGGGTTCATACTATTGCTTTGCGGAGTTCTTGCACATGAGCACAAAGAAAGGCTCGTGGACAGATGTATTTTTAATGTTCTTCACATCGAACGGAATCACAAGCAGTACTATTAGAGTGGGCGAGAGAACTGTTTATATGCTTCTCTACATTTTCCTACCGCTAATCATTTTGTTTGTAATCTCATTCTTCTTCAAACGTGTGGAAAATCAGACCTCTGAGCAGGAACATGTGAACTTACTTCCTCAGCTAAACGAGGAGGAGAAGCTAGAATTTCTAGACAACTACTTCTCAAATGAGAACAGAGATTATGTAGAAAACTATTTGACTATAAACCGCGACATTTCAATTATCCGTGATTATTCGGCAGGATCCAATGCCACCACTATGCTTTGTATGGATAACGATAGCACTTTCTTTAGAAAGTATGCCTTTGGCGCGGACGGAGATAAGCTTTATGATCAGATTGAATGGATCGAGCGCTACAAAGGAATGTTAGCGCTTCCAGAGATTAAGAAAAAGGATAAGACGGACAGTTACTGTTTTTATGATATGCCATATTACAGCCAGGCTGTGGGGTTCTTTGAATATATTCATTCGATGCCGGCTGAGAAGAGTTGGGATGTTCTAAAGCGTGTGCTTGAAACTTTGGATGACAGCATTTACAAGTTAGACCAGAGGGATTCTGATGCAGATACTATCAGCAAGTATGTGGACGGCAAGGTAACGAAAAATCTTGAAAAAATAAAGAGTGCTAGTCATATTAGATCAATTCTAGGTTACGACACTGTTGTGATAAACGGAGTGGAGTATAAGAACTTGTCTTATTTTGAGAAGTTCCTAGACAAAGAAAACTTAGAAAAGGTCTTTAATGACGATACATATTGTGCGATTCACGGAGATTTGACGATAGAGAATATTGTTTGTATGCAGGGTGAGGATGATTTCTATTTGATTGATCCAAATACCGGCAATGTGCATGAATCACCGAACTTGGATTACGGAAAACTTTTGCAGTCGGTGCATGGCGGATATGAATTTCTTATGATGACAAGGGATGTGAGCGTGGACGGAAATAAGATTAATTATATGTACACGAAGTCTTCAGCGTACAAGACTTTGCACCAGAAGCTTCACGACTATATGTTAGAGACATTTGGCGAGGCTCGTACGAAAAGCATTTACTATCACGAAATTATTCATTGGTTGCGTTTACTTCCATATAAGATAGAGAAGGACGGAAAGAGAGCAATGTTGTTCTATGCTGGATTGATTATGGTGCTTAATGATGTGGCAAAGATGTTTGAAGACTAGTATGCCACAAAAAGATGTTTGAGACTGACTAGTCGGCAAAGATTATGCAGCCGCTGATGTGGTGAAAGGATTTTGGGATGAAAGAAAAACTTGTCATGTTTGATATGGACGGAACTTTATACGACACGGTGGGTTCTAATTATTACGCCTACAAAGAGGCGCTAGAGCAGTGTGGATACACACTGGATTTAGAGTTTTTTGAGAATGTTTGCTTCGGACACAATTATAAAACATTTGTGCCACTCATCATTAAGGATAATTTAAAGGGTAAATACACGGGGCAGGAACTAGATAAAGAGGTTAAGCAGCGCGTAACTGAGGAACTGCTTGAGAAGATTCACGAGACAAAGAAGAATGTTTATTCAAAGTACTTCGACGAGATTCGCGTGAACGAAGGTCTAATAAAATTAATTAAGAGGATAAAGTACAGTACGAATGTGGCTTTAGTGACCACAGCGTCCAAGAAAAATGTTTATGATATTTTAGAACACTTCCATCATGTGGATTTGTTTGATTATATTTTTACGCAGGAAGATGTAAAGGAGCAAAAACCTGACCCAACATGCTACATAGTAGCAATGGAACACTTCGGCGTAACACCAGAGGAATCTTATATATATGAGGATTCTGATGTGGGTTTGAAAGCCGCTTATAAGAGTGGAGCTAATGTTATTAAAGTAGGGAAATTTTAGTTGACAAAAGGCTGGAATTTTCCTATAATTATTTTCGAATACTTTAGCACTTTAAAGTGCAACGCTTTAAAGCAAAAGACGAAAAAGAGTCATTCTTTGGCTCGGAAAACAAGGAGATTTTATTATGACAGCAACACTTTGCGGAATAATGTTAGTAGTTTTCTTTGCCGTAATGGTGGGAGTAGGAATCTACTCAAGAAGACATGCTACAGACGTTAACGGATTTGTATTGGGCGGAAGACAGGTAGGCCCATGGCTTACAGCGTTTGCTTTTGGTACATCATACTTCTCAGCGGTTATCTTCGTGGGATACGCTGGACAGTTTGGATGGAACTTCGGTATGTCTTCCACATGGATTGGACTTGGAAACGCGTTCATCGGATCGCTTCTCGCTTGGAACGTGCTAGGCAGAAGAACAAGAATTATGACACAGGCTATGGATGCGAAAACTATGCCAGATTTCTTTGGTTCAAGATTCAACTCGAAGAAATTAAAGATTATGGCTTCGGTAATCGTATTCGTATTTTTAATTCCATACACAGCATCACTATACAACGGACTTTCAAGTTTGTTTAACATGGCATTTGGATTACCTTACTGGGTAATCATCGTGGTAATGGCAGTGCTAACTGGAATCTACGTGATAGTGGGTGGTTATATGGCTACGGCTATTAACGATTTCATCCAAGGACTTATTATGTTAGTTGGTATTATTGCAGTAGTGGCTGCAGTAGTTATGAACCATGGTGGTTTGATTCCAGCTACAGCTAAACTAGCAGCAGTTAAACTTCCAGATAGTTTCAACGGAGCGCTAGCATCATTCCTAGGACCAGATCCTTTGGCATTGTTGTTTGTTGTAATTTTGACATCGCTCGGCACTTGGGGTCTTCCACAAATGGTAAACAAGTTCTACGCAATAAAGAGCGAGAAAGATATACATAAAGGAACTGTTATTTCAACATTCTTTGCCGTGATAGTGGCAGGTGGATGTTATTTCTTGGGCGGATTCGGTAGACTTTACGATATCGCAATTAACCCAGAAACTAAACAGCCATTGTTTGATACTATCATTCCAAATATGTTAAAGACTTTGTCGCCAGTATTGATTGCGGTAGTAATAGTGCTAGTACTTTCAGCATCTATGTCTACACTTTCATCATTGGTGCTAACATCAAGTTCCACATTCACTTTGGACTTGATTCAGCCAAGTATGAAAAAGAAAATGTCAGAATCTAGAAAAGTTTTAATTATGCGAATATTTATCGTGTTCTTTATTTTGGTTTCAGCAATGATTGCCATAGTAAAAGACGCCAACCCAACAGTTACATTTATCGCACAGATGATGGGTGTTTCATGGGGAGCATTGGCAGGCGCATTTTTAGCACCATTTCTATATGGTTTGTATTGGAAAAAAACTACAAAGACTGCGTGTATAGTTTGCTTCGTCTGGGGCTGCGGAATTGCTATCCTACAGTTGGTTGTCAGCCTTGCTAAAGTGGATGTTACTGCATGGGGTCCAGTGCTTGGATACATCTTCAAATCATCCATCAATTCAGGTGTGGTTGCTATGTTAGGAGGACTAATAATAGTTCCAATCGTCAGCGTATTTACAAAGAAACCAAACCAGGAAAAGACAGACAAACTATTCGGAGCTTACGAAGAGAAGAGAGAAGTAGCTGCAAAGGAAGCATTGGATTAAACTTTTACATATGATATAATATGTTACAAATATGCGAATAATGTTTCATTTGCGCATACTATATTGACTAGTAACTTATGCTGTGTTATCTTTGTTCAAAATCTTATAATACTTAATATAAAAGAAAAATAAGTATTAGTTAAGAGGTTATGTTTCAATTTTTTTTTAGTCAAAGGAGGAACAAGACATGAATAAAATTCTAGAACAGATTAACTTTTATAACAGTCTAGACAGTGTGGTGAAAGCTGTTGTCCTATTGGTTATTGCTCTTATTTTTGCATGTATTGCTCGTGTCGTTTTTAGAAAAATCACTAAGTTGATAGTTTCTAAAGTAAATGATAATGGTAACGAAGAAGTTGATAAGAGTAAGAATAATATTGTGAAGGCGGTTGGAAAATTAGCATTTGCTATTACTTTTGTTGTTTTCTTACCTGGTGCTTTGGAGAAATTAGGAATTTCTACAGTTACTGCCCCAATGTCAGACATGGGAGCAAAAATCTTGAAATTTATGCCTAATTTATTGGCAGCTATTATCATAATGCTTTTTGGAATTTTCCTTTCAAAGTTTGTAAAGGAAGTACTAGTTACCGTATTAAAGAAAGCAAAATTGGATAGTCTTCAAGAAAAATGTGGAATCAAAAACAATAATTACAGTTTTTCAGAATTCATTGGAAAAGTAGTATATGGTGTATTGATTGTAGTCTTTGCAGTAGCTTCTATCAGAATATTGCATATTGAGGCTGTTTCCACACCAGCTACAGCAATGCTCAACAAAGTATTAGGCTATGTTCCAGAATTGTTTGCAGCTGCTATACTAATCTTATTTGGTATTGTATTGGCTAGCATAGTTGGAAATCTTTTAGAAACAGCATTGGTGGGAACTACATTGGATGAAAAGACGGCTAAGTTATATCCAAAGAAAGAGGATGGTTCTGTATCTAATGTGAAGACATCAAGAATAATATCAACTATAGTTAAGGTAGTAATGGATGTTATTTTTGTAGTATCAGCAATAAAGATACTAAAGATCGATGTTTTAACAAAAGTAGGAACTACTGTCATTGCTTATTTGCCAAGTTTACTTGCAGCAGTTATCATAGCTATTATTGCTTGGATTTGTGCAAACAAAGCATCTGAGGTTATCATTAAGACTAATTCCAATAGTACAGCTTTAGCACTAGTTGCTAAGTCAAGCATATTGGCATTGGCTGCAGTTATGATTTTACAGCAACTAGGAATCAATACAAAGATTATAACTATACTATTTGCAGCAGTTATTATTGCAATAGCAGTAGCATTTGCATTAGCATTTGGCTTAGGTGGTCGCGCATGGGCTGGTAAAAAATTGGAAGAAATAGATGAAAATATAAAAGACAAAAAGAAAAAAGACTAATAAAAATGCTAAATTAATGATGTGATATATGCCACCCGGGATTTTGATAAAACCGGGTGGTTTTATATTAGAACAAAATTCATAATATAGTTTACAAGGTCTTCTGGAGAATCATCGCCATCATTTTCTAACCAAGATATTATAACTCCGTTAATTAAACTTAGCTTTGCGAAAAGACCATATTTGTCAGAAATAGAATCATCAGGAAGCTTTTTTTGGATTAACTTTCTTTTGTCTAAAAGAAGTGAAAAGACTATTGAAATATTAACTGATAAAACATCCTGAAATATATCGCGATTACTATATATGTTATACACATAATCAAATATGAAATCACGCCACTCTTTTTCATCGTTTGTTTTATTAAGTAATACAATACGATCTAAAAAATTCCCAAAGAGATTGTTGACGATGTTGTCTAGCACCTCATAAATGGAAGTAAAATTTCTATAAAAAGAAACTCTGGCAACATCGGCTTTATTTACTAATTCTGAAATGGTTATTTCAGAAATAGCTTTTTCCCTCATCAAATCTAACAAGGCGTCTTCTATTTTACTTGTGACATAACTTGTACGTTTTTCGTTCATAGTATGAATATATTTGATAACTGAAAATAAACTCAAGTAACATAATGTTACATTTATGATATAAAAATATCATAATGATTCTAATCTATCAATAGTTTTAATAGGAGAGTTAATGAAAGGTTTCAACTCTTACACATCTTCTTCAGTAAGGAGGAAAAGCGAATGCTTCAAAAAGATGCAAAAGAGTATGAGTCAAAACTAACGGAGGAGGAAATTAGAAAGAATTTTAAGACTGTGGCTGAGATGGAGCCGGTCGCATCACTCTACTACAACAAGTAATAGATGTCAAGAATGGAAAGAGAACTTTAGATCAAGTCACAGCAATTGGGATAGATAGCAAACGAGAAAGAATGAAGAATTAATCTTCATTCTTTTTTTGTGACTAAATCTACATATTTCAAATTATCACTACTATATATAAGTGCAACGATTAAAAAACAAATAGGAGGTCGAAAGATGAACAATATGAAAATGATTAAAAAACTCGTAATGAAAGCACCTACAGAGTAGTAGGCGCAAAAAGAATAAATCATATAAAGTATATGGTGGACATAAATGACAGAGAGTGATATATTTTAACCTACAAACTGAAAGAGGAGTTCAACTTTACTATATTGCAATGTATATACAAATGCGTTACAATTGTAATATAAAAAGGAGGACAGATAGATGGGTAAAACGGCTACTTTAAATTTAAGAGTAAATCCAGATGTGAAGAAAGATGCGGAAGAGGTTTTAACTAGATTAGGTATTTCAATGTCTACAGCCATCAACATGTATCTTAATCAAATAACACTAGTCCAAGGGATTCCTTTTTCCATTCAATTACCAGAAGCCTCTGAGAGTGTGAACGCAGATCTAATGACAGATGAAGAACTCATAGATACCATAAAAAAGAGATATAAAAAGTCTCTGAAAGGAAATGCAAAAGACGCTGATGAGGTTTTTGCAGAACTTGAGGAGAAGTACCACATTGGAAAAGTATAGTGATAAATGGAGGGAAGAGTATATGTTCCAAGAAGTTCATGATCAAGATATGATTATCAAGGGCAGAAGAGAAGGCAGAAAAGATGCCGTTCTTGAATTAGTGCGTGATGGCGACATTACAATTGAACGTGCTGCAGAAAAACTTGATATTTCTTTAGAAGAAGCAAAGAAGAGACTGGAAGGATTAGATAGTGAATAGTATTAAATAATATGATAACTCCACCCCTAGTCAGTTGACTAGGGGTTTGTTTTTTTATATAATACACTTTAGGACTTTAAAGCGACAGATTTAAAGTGTAAAGAGTTGTAAAAGACTCTTTATTTTTACCTAAGGAAGCATTTGTGGGTGAATAATAAGCCCTAAATAGTACGAAAAATAAGAGAGGCACAAAATGAGTGAGAAAAAAATCATGCTTGGGAACGAGGCGATAGCTCGTGGTGCATGGGAAGCTGGAGTGAAGGTTTCATCGGCTTATCCGGGCACACCAAGTACAGAAGTAAGTGAAAATTTAGCGAAATACGAGGATGTTTATTCTGAGTGGGCGCCCAATGAAAAGGTAGCGACAGAAGTTGCTATTGGAGCATCTATGGCAGGCGTTCGTTCAATGACTATGATGAAGATGGTCGGTCTAAACGTGGCAGCAGATCCACTTTTCACACAAGGCTATATAGGTGTGAACGGAGGAATGGTTTACTGCGTGGCAGATGACCCTGGAATTTATAGTTCACAGAATGAGCAGGATACTAGAATGATAGCGCGCGCTGCTATGGTTCCTTTGGTGGAGCCTTCAGACAGCGAAGAGGCTCGGACTTTCACAAAGAAAGCGTATGAACTATCAGAAAAGTATGACACACCAATCATTCTTCGCACAACTACTAGACTTGCGCACTCACAGGGTCTTGTTAATCTTGAAGATAGAGTGAATGTAGAAGATAAGCCATATGAGAGAAATATTGCAAAGAATGTAATGATGCCGAGTAATGCTATTAAGCGTCATCTCTTTGTCGAAGACAGATTAAATCGCATGGCTGAAGATGCGAACACTCTTGATATTAATAAAGTAGAAATGAACGATACTAGCTTGGGAATTATCACAAGCGGTATCCCTTATAAATATGTGAAAGAGGCGCTTCCAAACGCGTCAGTTCTAAAACTTGGTTTGATTAATCCTTTGCCGGAGAAGTTGATTAAGGACTTTGCGGCTAAGGTGGACAGACTGGTAATAGTGGAAGAGTTAGAACCGGTGATTGAGGAGCAGGTTCGAGCATTAGGTATAGAGTGCGACGGAAAGAATATTTTCACTCGCCAAGGTGAGTACAGTGCAAACTTACTAAAGGAAGTTCTCTTGAACGAGGATTTGGATTTGGCCAAGCCAAACGATGCACCTATGCGTCCACCAATCCTTTGTCCAGGATGCCCTCACAGAGCGACTTACTCAGTGCTTCAGAAATTAGGTATACACGCGGCTGGCGATATCGGATGCTACACTTTGGGTGCCGTTAATCCTTTGGGCGTGGTTGATACTACACTTTGCATGGGCTCAAGTATTTCCACGCTTCACGGCATAGAGAAAGCCAAAGGCAAAGACTATGTGAAAAATTGGGTAGCAGTGATTGGCGATTCCACATTCCTACACACGGGTGTGAATTCGCTTATGAATATGGTTTACAACAAGGCTACAGGCACGGTGATTATTCTTGATAACTCAACTACAGGCATGACAGGCCATCAAGACCACCCAGCCACAGGAAAGACTCTTCAGGGAGAGGAAGCAAACATTGTTCTTCTAGACGAGCTCTGCAAATCTCTTGGTGTTAAGAGCGTGGTGGTAGCTGATCCATTTGATATAAAGCAATTTGAGGAAGTGGTGAAGGAAGAAGTGGCGAAAGATGAAGTTTCAGTAATCATCGCTCAGTCACCTTGCGCGCTTCTAAAGAGTTATGTGCCAAAGGGCAAATGTGTAGAGATTCCAGAGAAGTGCAAGAAGTGTGGACTTTGTCTAAAGTCTGGTTGTCCAGCAATTACTAAGACTTCAGAGGGCAATATCAAGATTGACCAAACGCTTTGTAACGGATGTGGACTTTGCATAAGCACTTGTCCATTTGACGCAATCGAACTAAAGAAGAGGGGTGAGTAAGATGGCAGAGACTGTAAACATTATGATTGTGGGTGTTGGTGGTCAAGGAACACTCCTTACAAGTAGAATATTAGGCGGCATTATGGAAAAAGGCGGCTACGACGTGAAACTTTCAGAGGTTCACGGAATGGCGCAGCGTGGCGGTAGCGTGGTTACTTACGTGCGCTACGGCGACAAGGTGGAAGAGCCTATAGTGGAAGAAGGCCAGGCTGACATTTTGATTGCATTCGAGCGTCTTGAGGCTTACAGGTACGCACACTTCCTAAAAGACGATGGCGTGATTATTGTAAATGACCAACGCATCGATCCAATGCCAGTAGTCACAGGTGCTATGGAGTATCCAAAAAATATTATCGAAAAGCTTTCAAACAAGTACACAGTTTATTCTGTGGATGCTATGAAGGAAGCGCTTGAACTTGGAAACTCTAGAGTATTTAATGTAATTATTCTAGGAATGGCTGCTAGAAATATGGACTTCGACAAAGAGGAATGGATTGAGGTTATCAAAAACACTGTTCCACCAAAGACTGTCGATATTAATGTAAAAGCATTTGAGCACGGCTATAATATGGAATAATTAATTCTTTTGTTAATAGATAGTTCATGGAATAATTAAGTCGCGAGATTTATTGAAATAGACATTCTTTGAAGAGGCAGATTTATTAAT
>CAJOMD010000037.1 GCA_905235555.1 uncultured Eubacterium sp. | reverse complement strand
GCTCTAGACACTACTAACTTAGCACCCAATTCTTTAAGCTGATATGTAGCTTCCAAAGAATTTTGGAAATTGGTGTGCATAGTAACGAAACAAACATCAAAATTATCAACCCCAAGAGTTTCCAAAAGATCTCTGTCAATGGCATTACCAATTTGAGCATTAGTAACAAAAGGCATAACCTTATTTACCCTCTCTTCGTTTCGGTCCACCACCATTACTTCGTGTCCCATATCGCTTAATTCTTTTGCGAGTTTGGTTCCTAATCTTCCTAAACCTAAAAGTAAAACTGATTTCATACGTTCTCCTTATCCTACAATTAAATCTTCCTTAGGCAATTTTGAAAGGTTATTATTCTTTGATATAGTAGCAAAGATTATAGTTAAGCCTCCCACTCTTCCTAAAAACATTAATATCATTAGTATTATGCGTGATATCACTCCAAGACTTGGGGTAATACCCATAGTTAATCCTACGGTACCGATAGCGGATGCCACTTCAAACATACATTTACTAATTGGTAATCCTTCTATACTACTTATAACAGCACTACATATTGCAAACATACCTATGTAGTAGAAAAACAATGCAGATGCCGTTCTCAAAACTTGACCTTCTACTCTTCTCTTAAACACTTCAATCTCACCGCGTCTGTTCATTATGTTAAGAGTATTGATTAACAATATTGCTATAGTGGTAGTTTTCATACCACCAGCTGTAGACCCTGGCGAACCACCGATTAACATTAGCATAGTTGTGATCATTTTGTTTCCGCCTGATAATTTGTTCATATCCATTGTATTAAAACCGGCCGTTCTAGGCGTGATTACCTGGAACAGAGACGCCAAAGTTCTCTTGCCCATTGGCAATTCATTATACTGGCGGAAGAAAAAGATGAGACCAGGTATAATAATCAAAAGTGCTGTGGTAACTAGTACCACCTTAGTGTGCAATCTGTATCTACTAAAATGTAATTTGTGCTCCATGATATCATGCATTACCAAAAAACCAATACCACCTATCACAATAAGTACCATTATTGTAATATTGATTACTGGATTTCCTGCATATTGTGTAAGTGAAACGAACTCTCCTTTTTTGCTGCCCATTATATCAAAGCCCGCATTACAAAAAGCGGAAATCGAATGAAAAATAGCCATCCAAACACCTCTTAGGCCGTACTTGCCACAGAAGGTTGGCATCATCACTAACGCGCCCACTGTTTCCAAAAGGATAGTAACTATCACTATAAATCTGGTGATTCTAACTATTCCACCTACTTTGGGAGCAGATATCGCATCTTGCATTATGCTTCTAGACTTAAGGTTGATTTTTTTCCCAGTTAGAATAGCAAAGACAGATGCCACACTCACTACTCCTAACCCACCTATTTGAATTAGTACTAAAATTATGATTTGTCCAAAAAGTGACCAGTGCATAGCAGTGTCTTTTACTACTAATCCAGTCACACAAACAGCGGAGACCGATGTAAAGATAGTATCTTTGAAATGTGTAACCTCTCCAGTTCTAGAAGAAATAGGTAACATTAATAGAAGTGCTCCTATTAGCGCTACTGCTACAAATCCAAATAGAATTATTTGAAATGAATTAATTCTTTTAAATATCGTCACGATTATTCTCCTCGGTTCTCAACAAAGATTATAATACTTTTAGAGCCAAAAAAACACACTTTTCCACTATTTTTTAATAAACAAATCTTTCTTTTGCCTAATTATCTTAAAACTGATATAATTTCTATGGAAATGAGGATACTATTATGAAAGGCAGTATGATTACATATCCACCAGAAGGCACAGAGCCTATTGGTGTTATAGAAATAATCCACGGAATGTGCGAGCACAAAGAGCGCTACATAGACACTATGAATGAGTTTAGTAAGCGTGGTTTTATCTGTGCTATCTCAGACCTTCGCGGTCACGGTGAAAATGTCTTAACTGAAGATGACTACGGGTTCTTTGGCGAGGATGGCTATAAAGGACTTACCGATGATGTAGAAAACTTTACTATGTATTTAAGACGTGAGTTTCCAAAGTTACCTTTGATTTTGCTTGGACACAGTATGGGCGCTTTAATTGCTGAAGCATATATAAAGAAACGCTCTAGAGATATAGATGCTCTTGTGCTATCTGGACTTCCAGCAATGAAGTCAGGTGTGGGCTTTGGAAAATTCCTAACCAAAGTAATTAAGTTTTTTAAAGGTGAAAAATACAGAAGTCCAATGATAACTAGGTTGGTATTTGGACCTTATGAAAGGGCTTTCAAAAAAGAGGGAATCTTGAACGCATGGCTTTGCTCAGATCGAGATGTGGTGGATGAATATAACGCAGACCCAAAGTGTGGTTTCTATTTCACAATAAATGGATATTTAACTTTGTTCAATCTAATGAGCAGTGTTTACAGTAAACAGGGTTGGAGATTTAAAGAATTAGAACTTCCTATTATGTTTGTATCGGGAGCCGAAGATCCATGTAGAGTGAACGATTCAGCGTTCAAAAAATCAGTTAACTTCTTAAGACACAGAAGGTTTAGGAATGTTGTTTATAGGCTTTACGAAGATATGAGACATGAAATTTTTAACGAACCTAGAAACAAAGAAGTTTTTGATGATATAGTTAAATATTTGAAAGTCAAAGGCCCACTTAGAGATAATGATTATCTAGATGATTCAAAATAAAAAAAAGGCTGTCGAGTTTATGATTATTTTATCATTGCACGACAGCCTTTTATTTTAATAATTACCAAGGATTTTAGCATTTAGCGCTTCTGATGTTATTCCACATAGTGCATTCATAACATCTTTATCGGTTATTTTTCCTTCAAACTCTACATAGAATCTATACTCCCACTTTTTATCAGGAATAGGGCGCGATTGAATGCTTGTCATATTCAAATTATTGTAAATGATATGAGATAGCATTTGGTAAAGTGTACCACTCTCATGAGGCATCTCAAAACTTATACAGATAAGGTTGGCATCTTTTCTAGCCACCTTCTTATTACTTATGATAATAAACTTTGTGGTGTTCTTGGAAGTAAAGTTAATATTCCTCTCTAAAATCTCAAGACCATAAATCCCAGCAGCATTCTCGCTACAAATACATCCTCTGGACTTATCAGTCTGCTCAGAAATATATCTAGCACTGATGGCTGTGTTTGCAAGATTAATCTTACTAAAGCCGTGCTCTTCTATATATTCATTACTCTGCATAAATGCTTGCGGATGTGAGTAAATCTCTTTTATATCATCTATGGTTGAGCCCTTGATACCACACAAGCAATGTCTAATCTTAATATCAAAAGTATCCATAATGTAAGTATCGTACTCCACTAACAAATCATAAACGTCAGCCACAATACCAGCCGAAGAGTTTTCAAAAGGAAGCACTGCGTAATCAGCCTCTCCATTTTTTACTGTCTCTACAGCCTCTCTAAAAGTAGTAACATGAACGTACTGGGCACCATCACCAAAGTACTCACTAGCCGCCTGCTGTGAATAAGCGCCAGGAATTCCTTGGTATGCTACTTTTACCTTGCTCTTTGGAATTTCATTAACCACCTTAAAGCCAAAGTTATCTAGCTTTTCGGTTTCACCCATCTTGATGTATTGATACTTTCTAGACATTGCCATAATTTGTTCAAACAACTCAGCAATGCCTAAAGCCTCAAATTTTTCAGGGGCTTTTTTCTTTAGATTTTCTAACTTTGATAGTTCTCTGTCTCTGTCCAAAACTGGCTTTCCAGTTTTAATCTTATAGTCAGCCACATCTTTTGAAACTTCTATTCGTTCCAAAAAGAGTTTAACTATCTCATCATCAATCTCATCTATTTTATTTCTATACTTTAATAAATCATCCATAATCTTTACCAACTATTTTTTATTTGCAGGACATCCTCCACAGCCTGCACATTTACTTACTGTATCATCACTGCACTCGTCATTTAACTGCTGCACAGACTTCTTAAACAAAGGATGAACAACATTTGGCGCTATCTGATTTAGCGGAACTAATACAAACGCACGCTTATGCATCTCTATATGTGGAACTTTAAGATCAGGTTCATCTATCACTTC
The DNA here is from genome assembly GCA_905235555.1 of uncultured Eubacterium sp. Taxonomy (GTDB): domain Bacteria; phylum Bacillota; class Clostridia; order Lachnospirales; family Lachnospiraceae; genus Eubacterium_G. The sequence goes on along the minus strand of CAJOMD010000037.1, from coordinate 19,029 downwards.
CTCGCCAAAGAGCACGATATCTATATCGAGTGTTCTTGGTCCCCAGTGAACTTCTCTTGTACGTTCATTATCATTTTCTATCTCATGAATTCTATCTAACAATTCTCTTGCAGAATATAATGTCTCAATCTCTACGCAGCCATTTAAGAAATTGTCCTGTTCCACTGGTCCGTAAGGTTTAGTCTCCACAAAGTTTGAAACTGCATTCACTCTACAGTTATCATCGTTGTAAAAACCTTCTATCGCTTCGTTTAAGTATGCCTCTTTGTCGCCCATATTTGAGCCAATACTTAAGTAAGCTTTCTTCCACTCCGAAGTAACCTTAACCGAAATATTTTCAAAACTTAAAGAAACTGGGGCCTCAGGTTTGTTAACTTCCAAATCTATCTTTCTAATCTTCGGAAAGTTTTTAAGCACTGCTCTTGAAGTCTGAATAGCTGCTGCTTCTATCAAATCAAAACGATTCTCTGTAAAGAACTTATTTATAAATTTGCATACTTTAGAATAGTTAACTGTATCTTCCAAATTATCACTAAGACCTGGAGTTACAATGTCACTATAAATAGTGGCGTTTATAAAGAAGGTTTGTCCATTTTCCTTTTCTTCTTCATTCACGCCATGGTATGCAAATATTTCTAGTTTTTCTATGTTGATACAATCCATATTTTTCCCTTTGCTTAAAACACCTTGTCAGTTTTAATATCTCTGTGAATTCATAAACTTCCAAGCAGTCATCATAGCTTGATAATTTTCCTTCACATCATGTACTCTAAATAATCTTGCGCCACGTTCTAGGCCTATAACTGTAGTAGCTACTGAGCCGCCTAACACATCAGTATCCTCTACATTTAGAGTTTTTCTGATGACTGATTTTCTAGAGCATCCAAGCAAAACTGGATATCCCATCTTCCTAATTTCTTCTATATGATTAACAATATATAAATTTTGTTTATATGATTTGGCAAAACCAACACCTGGATCTACTATTATTTGATTATCTTTAACACCTGCTGCGTGTCCTAAATCTATAGACTCTCTTAGGTCATTTAGCACATCTTGCATAAAGTCATCATACTTTGGCTTAAACCTATTGTGTCCAACTATAACAGGAACTCCAGTCTCTGCCACTACCTTTGCCATAGACTTAATAAATGGAGTCTCCAATGAAGTGTCATTAAACTTCATATTTTTAAGAGCCATATGACCTTTAAATCCCCAAATGTCGTTTATCATATCACATCCGGCATCCACGGCTTCCTGTGCCACTGCTGCTTTATAAGTATCAATAGACAGAGGGACTTCAAAGCGCTTTCTGATAGCCTCAATCACCGGGATAACCCTATCAAGTTCCTCTTTAATAGTGATAGGTGTGTAACCTGGTCTAGTAGACTCTCCACCTATATCAATAATCTTTGCACCTTCATTAGTCATCTGTTCTACATGAGCCAATGCTGCATCTATCTTATTATAAAATTTGCCACCATCAGAAAATGAGTCTGGTGTGACATTTAAAATTCCCATTATTACGGGTTCTCTATCTATATTAATACTGTAATCCTGAGCCATTTATTTACCCTCGCTTCTCATAAGCATAACAACTTCATCTTTAAGTTTAGTGTCTGATTCAAAGGTGCCCTTTACGGACATACTGATAGTCTTACTTCCAGGTTTCTTGATTCCTCTAGCAGAAATACACATATGCTCTGCCTCTACTAGTACCAAAACGCCCTCCGCATCTAAACCATCGTAAATAGCTTGTGCTATCTGCTCAGTCATCTGCTCTTGAATCTGAAGTCTTCTTGCATAAACTTCCACAGTTCTAGCAAGTTTACTGATTCCTACCACTTTGCCCTTTGGAATATAAGCTATGTGGGCTTTCCCAAAAAACGGCATGATGTGGTGTTCACACGTGGAATAAAAAGTTATATCTTTTTCTATTACTACGTTGTTGTTATCACAACTAAATGTACAAGATAGATGCTCACTAGCATCTTGATTCATTCCTGCAAATAATTCTTCATACATTCTAGCTACTCTAGCTGGAGTATCTTTTAATCCCTCTCTTTCGGTATCTTCACCAATACCTTCAAGCATTAATTTAACTGCTTCTTCGATTTTTCCTCTATCAAACATGTCAATCTCTCCTTTCGGCTTTAACTGTTTAATATTTTATTTGCCGCTTCTTTGATGTCTCTCAAAATCGAAAGAGATCCAAAAGCGATAATCATATCCGACTCATTATTTTTACAATCTTTAATAGCACTCTCTACTGCTTCTTCAATTTTTTTAGTTGCAACAACTTCTTCGTTATACTCACTAAGAACATCACTAAGCTTATTCGCGCTAAGAGCCCTACTATTATTCGGAGTGATCGTATATATTTTTTTTGCTTTTTTTCCAATTATATTCGCCTCCTCCGTAAAATCTTTGTCAGCCAACACACCCATTATAAAGGTAATTGTTTTATTTGTAAAATGTAAATCAATATAGTCACGTAGTTTTAAAACAGCGCCTGGATTGTGCGCTCCATCGATAATAAACAATGGGTCTTCGCATATGATCTCCATACGTCCAGGCCAGCAAGTCACTTTGATTCCTTCTTCTATATGTTTCTTTAATTTAAATCCTTGTTTTTGTAACTTCTCTGCTGCTCTGATGGCAGTCTCTTGGTTTATTTCATCTATACTGCCCATAGTTCCCGCGTAAACCACGGGACAACCATTCTTTATAATACCCTCTTTGTTTTCCTTAATTTCCTCTATAGTCTCCCCCAGTTCCTTTGTGTGATCAAGGCTTATATTTGTAATCACCGCCAAAAGCTTATCATCAAAAACGTTGGTAGCATCATCTCTTCCGCCCATTCCGCATTCAATCAAACACACATCCAACTCGGCATCTGCAAAGAACATAAATGCCATAGCAGTTTCTATCTCAAATCTAGTAGGATGCGCCAAACCTTCATCCACCATACTTTCGCAATTCTCTTTAATAATCTCTATATACTTAGCCACATCTTCTTCTGAGATAGGAGTTTTATCTACAGTTATATTCTCCCTCTCTTCAAAAACTACAGGTGAATTATATTTTCCAACAGAATAACCAGCACACAACAAAATACTCTCCAAATAAGCCATGGTAGATCCTTTGCCGTTGGTGCCCGCAAAATGTACAACATTTAACTTATCTTGAGGGTTACCTAGTCTCCCTAGAAGTTCCTTAATAGAATCTAGCCCCAAAACACTTCCATATTTATTTGTGCTATTCAAATATTCTTTTGCTTCTTTGTAATTCATTTTACTTCTAAAAAAAGAAGAGCTCTGTTCGAGCTCCTCTTCTGATATCTTTTTTAGTAAAGTGTTCTTTTATCATTTGTGTTTGTTTTCTTGTTTGAACTGCTGCTTGAACTTTTCTTTGTTTCTGAATTAATTGTTCTTTTTCTAGTTTCAATAGTTCTCTCATTATTGTTGCTGTTACTGTTTGAGCCACTATCGTTTGAATCGTCTGAACTATCACTTGATACTTTTTCGTTTGATAAGTACTCTCCTTTAATGTATCCTTCATCACCATCGTATTTAACCTTTACCCAGTCATCTTCGTTTGAGATAACAGTAACTTCAGTACCCTTTGATAGTTCGTTTACAATATCACTATCTGTAGAAGCTTCTGAACGTAGGCGTACACCATCCTCAGTAACATAAGCCTTTGAGCCCTCAGAAAATTCGCCCTCTCCTGTAGTTTCCTCTTCTGTGGTCTCTTCTACTGTAGTAGCTTCTACTGTGGTAGGGGCTACTGTAGTAGCCTCCTCTTTGGAACCACCACAACTACATGAAGTAGCTGCTATTGCAATAACTACCACCAAAATCACAACTGCGGCAATAATCGCAATCATAATATTACGCTTTCTTTTAGCTTCCTCGCGTCTCATATGAGCAACACGTTTTCTTGTTTCAATGAATTTCATTGTTTCATCATCATATCTGTTTGCCATATTCTCTCTCCTTCTTCCTCAATATTAGCTTAGGTAACCACCGTCTTCTACATCATCTGGAGCCTCTACTTCTATTTCTTCGTCAAATTCTCCGTCTTCCACTATCTGGTCAAAGACTTCTGATACCATATCGAACTCTTCCTGTGTCTCTATATTCTCAAGACCTGGCTCACCATCTTCACTCTCAAAATATCTGTAGATATAAACTTCACCTTCTTCTTCATCTACCTGGTCTTCAGGTATAAGAACGATGTAGTCCTGTTCATCCACTTCAAAGATAGTGATAACCTGAGTCTCTACTTCTGTGCCATCTTCTAATTCTAAAGTGACGAATAAATCGTCACCTTCTTCTAAACGATCAATACTCATAATTCCTCCTTGAATTTCCCTATTTTTATAGAAAAATATACAGAAATACTTTACCAAATTTGCATTAAAAATACAACAAAAATCGTCAATTTATTATCTCATTTAAAAACATAGATGGTTCAACTGAGAGCCCTAAGTTTTCACCTATCAGAAAGATATGGAGATACTTTTCTGCCCTAGTCATCGCTACATAAAATACACGCCTCTCCTCCTCAAAATCCTGTTCTCTTAAAGCTCTAGATGTAGGAATAATTCCTTGGTTTACATTCAATATAAAAACAACTTTAAATTCCAAACCTTTCGATCCGTGCATCGTAATAATATTGACACCATCTGTGCTTACACTCTCCCTAATCTTCTCCTTAGACTCAGACAAATAATTTAACCACTCGTCAATGGTCTTAAACTTTTCACTCTCCGTCTGAATCCTGTCCAGTTCATATTTTAATTTCTTAAAACTTTTGTGATTAGAATTGGCATACGTCATCAAATACTTTTCATAGCCCACAACATTCCTTATGTAATTTACTGCTCCATACGGATTTAATTTCGCAATCATCATCAAATGAAAATCTAAATCTTCAATATTCTTAATAATTTCCTTATTGTGAGCATATACTTTCTTAAGACTTTTTAAATCAAAGCCATACTCTAACACAGAGTTTCTACTAATCAACCTAGACGGTTTATTTAAAATGTTCATAAAACTGTCCTCGTCAAAGGATTTGGCACACTTCAAATAACTTAAAACATCTTTTGCCACCATGCTTGAATACAGCGGTTCACTCTTTGTCTTGGAAAAGGTTTTTAAATTCATTTTTTCAAAGACAGCTTTGATGTCAGGGATAAAAATATTATTTCTAACTAACACCGCTATTTCCTCAGGCTTGATTCCGCGCTTTATATATTCCTTAGCCATTTGGCAGGTGGCTTCAATCTCTTCTTTCTGAGATTTGAAAACTCTAATATCGGGTGGGGTTCCATCTTCCCCCACTGACCTTATATTTTTATCAAACCTAGTGTGGTTATGAACTATTAAACTGCCTGCCGTTTTCACAATAGCTTTTGTAGACCTATAGTTATTTGTCAAATAGATTTCTTTTGCTTTTTGGTAGTAGTCTTTAAACTCAAACATAAGTTCCGGACGCGAGCCCCTAAAGCCATAAATTGCTTGATCATCATCGCCCACTATAAAAATATTGTTTTGTGGGGCTGAAAGCATTTTTACTACTTCAAACTGTAGCTTATTTATATCTTGGAATTCATCCACTAACAAATACTCATACACCCCCTGCCACTTCTTAAGTGTTTGAGGCTTCTCCTTGAAAAGTTCATAACAACTTTTTAGCATATCCTCGAAATCCACTTTGCTTGAAAGGCCTTTTTCTCTCTCGTATTCATCATAGATTTTGAAAAAAATATCTTTGTCACAGATTTTTGGACTATACTCTTTTACATTTTCTAAATTTCCTTTGGCTATACTAATCTCATCTGTAAGACTTCTTATAAAATCATTTTTTGAAGCCACGTCTATTTTAAGTCTGATTATGATTTCTTTTAGTATGTCAGCCTTTTCCATCTCAGACAAAAGACTATTTGCACTGTAGTCTTTTTCCGTTCTCAGAATCCTAAAAAATATGCTGTGGAATGTACCAAAAGAGACCGGAAGACTTCTTCCGGCCATTAATGATTTGAACCTTAACCTCATATTTTCCGCTGCTGCTTTTGTGAAAGTGACAACTAGAATTTTAGATGGATCAACTCTGTACTTTTGTATTAACTTTTTTACTCTATGGGTAATAACTGTGGTTTTCCCAGAACCGGGACCAGCCAACACAATCGCTGGGTCTTTAAAATGGTCGATTGCCATTTCTTGAGACTTACTAAACATTGCACAACCTTTCCAGCTGTGCTTCTCTCCAAGAGTTAGTATAATACTTTTGAAGTCATTAAGCAACGAGCCCTTACCACGAGCCTCCGCCACCTCCGCCGCCTCCGCCGCCGGAGAATCCGCTAGATGCTGCAGATGCTGCTGCTTGCACCATAGCCTCGGTTCTTAAGTGTTGGATTGGCTGTTGCATTTCCATCCATAACATTGAATGGAAGTAGAATGAATTGAAATACATCACATCGTAACAGATATACCAACTTGGTGGCTTAATCTTGAGTGCTTTGAATTGTTTGGACCAGTGGTCTGACAATCCAAAGACCATAGCGTAAGGCAATACGTTGAAGAAGTATTCAGGATTTTCATCTATCAACATATTTAATTTTTCAATTTCTGCTGTCTTTATAAATTCTTTTAATCCTAAAAGTTTTCCTAATTTATCAAGTTTGTATGCCGTAGGAACTATTAATCTTCCTATCAAAAAAACTGAAACTATCAACATTACGCAAAGTATCACCAAATATATTGGCCACTTAAAGAATGTTTGACCATCAGCCATTCCTATAAACATAGCTCCTGCTGCTACGCCAAAGAGCACTAAACCAATCAATATATATGCAATCCACTTGCCCTTAGTTCTAACAGTGTCCTGTCCATATGTGGTAAGTCTCATAGCCCCAAGAATAAACAAAGCAACTGCACTTATTGCACCGAAAACCAAGTTTTCCTTTAGCGAAATTACACTACTAGTCGCTACTGCGCCAAACCATGCAGCACACATTAAAAATAATACACAGCCTGCTTTAAATTTGCCAGTGGATAACTGCCTATCGCCTTTAAATACATTCCCCAAACTAGATTTAGCTGCACCAAAGACATCTGAGAATGATCTAGGTAAATCATTCAAATCTCTAGGATTAGTAGCAAACAAACCGTTGAACAATTCTCTCTGATATGCTGGTGCATCTATTGGTAGATCCTTCTTTTTGTGAAGTCTTAAAGATGCATGTTCTCCTCCTCTTCCCTTCTTATCGGGAATCTCTTCTATCACTAGATAGCCTTTGTCTCCCCACCAAGGGATAAGTGAAATCAAATCTACATCATCCACCGTCTCATCTATAATTACACCAACTTCAGCACTGCTCATTCCCTCTGGTGGATAGAATTCAACAGTCTGAACTGCTTTCTTCTGTCTCTTCAAAAGTTCATATAGAAGAATTAGTGCAGCTAGCACAATCACAACAATAAGAAGAACTGTTGGAATAGTCTTGCTAGTAGTTTTTGCTCCCACAAAGTATCCTTCGTGCACTGGGCAATACAAAGTGATAGCCTGTCTTGGAGCTATGCCTGAAGTTTCTCCCGATATCTCATCATTTCGGATATCGCACTGAATATCTAGCGAATTTTCTTCTCCGCCAAATGTGCCACTGTAAACTTTGAAGTTTCCTACTTCCTCATCAGTAAGTGGTTCTTCAAACTTCATATTAAACGCAAAGTGTTCTATATCAACATTCCAGTCTGCACCTAACACTGAATAGAAAATAAGATCGCCAGTCTTTACTCTGTCATCTGGCATCACATAAGTATAGGAAATTTTATATGTTTGCATTCCATCTACATATTCACTCCCATCACCTATTTTGATGTCGTAGTAGTTATCTTCCACATCTGTAGCGTAATTCCAGTTTTCTACATTTACATCTTTCACTTCGTTTTGATATTTGAAAACTTCTTTCTTACCATTTCCCACATCTCTTTTTGCTTCCATAAAAAGTGGCATAGTTCTATAAATACCGTGTCTGGATTCGGTAAACTGAACTTTGATAGTCTCTTCCACACTGACGGTATTATTCTTGTGGTAAGTACCTTCAAATTTGTAGTCTTCTATTCTATATCCGCCCTCATCTGCACCTACAAATACAAATGAGAATAGGCACAATATAGAAATTGTGCCTATTAAGAATAAACTCTTAATTAATCTCATTAAAATTCCACCTTTACATTTTCACGTTCAGCTTCATCTTTAACCTCAAACATAGGTTTTCTCTCGAAGTGGAACATGTTAGCTACGATGTTAGAAGGAACTTTTTCGCAAGCATTGTTAAATACTTTAACAGAGCCATTATAGTACTTTCTAGCATTAGCAATGTCAGCTTCTATAGCCTTAAGCTGTCCCTGTAAATCTAAGAAGTTCTGGTTAGCTTTAAGATCCGGATAATTCTCACTCAAAGCGAAAATCTGACGAAGAGCTCCAGTAATCTGATTTTCGTCTTCCATTCTCTCTTCCACTGTCTGAGTAGCACCAGAATTTCTAGCAGCAATCACTTTTTCCAAAGTCTCAGACTCATGCTTAGCATAACCCTTCACTGTAGAAACAAGATTAGGGATAAGGTCAAATCTCTTCTTTAGATGAACATCCATGGTAGAGAATGCCTCTTCACATGTGTTTCTCTTTCCAATTAAGCCATTGTAAGTTGATGCAAACCATAGGATTATTATAAGTACAACAACTGCTATAACAATTCCTACTATTGCACCAGTTCCAAGTCCAATAAACATATTATTTACCTCCGTTCTTTTAGCTAGGTTTATTATACAAAAATACAGGGCAAAATAAAAGAGCCAACAAATGCTGACTCTTCAAATCGTTATGCATTTTTTAATTTTTCAATTCCAATTTTAATTCTAGCGATGCTCTCGTCTTTTCCTATTACATTCATAATCTCAAATGCACCTGCTGGTGTCATCTGCTTTCCTGAAACAGCAGTGCGAAGTGGCCATAAAGCCTGTCCGTTCTTACACTCTTTCTTTGCAATATATTCAAACACCAAATCGTGAAGTCCATCCACTGAGTAATCATCAGTTTCTTCAAGTATAGGAAGTAACTCTTCTAACACCTCAAGTGAATTCTCACTATTAGTCTTCATCTTCTTATGAGTGTACATCTCTATATCATAGTCTGGCATTTCTTCAAAGAAGTCTATCATCTCTGGAATTTCTGGGAACAATTCAATACGAGTCTTGACCATATCCATAATTGTGTTCAAATCCAAATCTTTAGTAATAACTTCTTTCACATATGGAAGTGCCATCTCATAGAACTTCTCATTGTCCATCGCTTTGATGTACTCGCCATTCATCCACTTAAGTTTGTTTATATCAAACACAGATGGGCTCTTGTTAATCTTCAAATAATCAAAATCTTTTATAAGCTCATCAAGACTGAAAATCTCTTTGTTATCTTCTGGACTCCAACCTAGTAACGCAATATAGTTAACAATAGCCTCCGGCAAAAAACCTTGCTCCACTAACTCTTCATATGAAGAATGTCCACTACGCTTTGAAAGTTTCTTGTGTTCTTCATCCGTAATCAAAGGAAGATGCACATACTTTGGTACTTCCCAGCCAAATGCTTCATAAAGCCTCTGGTACTTTGGCGAAGATGAAATATATTCGTTTCCTCTTACCACGTGTGTGATCTCCTGTAGATGATCATCCACCACATTCGCGAAGTTGTATGTTGGATAGCCATCAGACTTAATCAAAATCATATCATCTAACTCTTTATTTTCAACAGTGATTTCACCATACAAGTCATCGATAAATGTAGTAGTGCCATCTGTTGGCATATTTATTCTAATTACATATGGCTTTCCAGCATCTAAGTTTGCCTGGACTTCCTCCGGAGTCAAAGACAAACAATGCTTGTCATATACTGTAATTTCTTTTCCATCATCATTTACTGCAGTCTTTAGAGAGTCTAAACGTTCTTTATCGCAAAAGCAGTAATATGCGTCGCCTGATTCAATAAGCTTTTTAGCATACTCAAGGTATAGACCGGATGCTTGGCGTTCGCTCTGGATATATGGTCCGTAGCCACCGTCTTTGTCTGGGCCTTCATCGTGCTTTAAGCCAGTCTGCTCTAGAGTGTTGTAAATAATATCTACCGCACCTTCCACATATCTCTCGCGGTCAGTATCTTCTATTCTAAGTACGAAATCTCCGTCTGCGTGCTTTGCAATCAAAAACTCGTAAAGTGCTGTACGTAAATTTCCCACATGCATTTTTCCTGTTGGACTTGGTGCAAATCTTGTTCTTACTTTCATCTTGGTCTCCTTCTAAAAATAAAGGCCACCATTCGGTAGCCTTTTTTGTTATTTCAAATTGTTTAAATACTCTTCTGCTTTATGGATAGAGTCCCAAAGCTTATCCTCTGATGAGTTATCAAAAACAAAAAGGTTCTTAATACCTTCTGGCAATGAGAAGTCTTGTCCTGCTATGTATTCATCCCAATGTTCTAACTTCCAAGTATCTCTGTCAGAGTTTCTCTTAATCATACGAGCCTTGCAGACTTCCACGTCACACTTAACCCATACTACTACCAACTCAGCACTTTTTTTTCTTAGAAGTTCACGGCGAAGGTTCTTCATATAGCCCTTTGTTCTAACCTCTCTAGAAAATGGGGCATTTATAAACACTGTATCGTTATACTCTAATGCTTCCATAGCAATTTCCATGATACAGTCGTACTCGTAGTCTCTAATTTCTCTTTCGAAGAAATCAGAACTTCTATTATACTCTGCGTGTCCTACCTTGAAAATTTGCTTAGACAAAACAATAAGTGAATCTTTATCAAGATATACACAGTTCTTCATAGCTTTCGCCAATTTCTTAGTGACAAATGTCTTTCCACAAGCTGGTGGCGATGTAACTAATACTAGTTTTTTCATATCAATAACCTCTCTGCAAAAATAGCCGATTTGTATTTATAATACCATTTATTCATAAGTATAGTCAATGACTATCTGACAGAAAAATAACAATGTTTTTCGCTAGAAAATGACACATTTATGCTATAATTTTTACTAGCGAGGTGAACAAATGGTAAAACTTGTAAAACAACCTGAAGAAAAAAAGAAAAAAATTGATAGAGAGTTTGTATTAAAGATTCCAAAGTATCTTGTACCTGTTCTTACCCCATTTTTATGCTTTGTTATTACTGACTACATATGGAGATATAAATCAGACGGTACTTTGACTTCAAGTCCTTTTGCCACCATTGATCCTTTGTTAATCTTTTTTAACTTACTTCTATTCTACGGATTTTGGGGTTTATTATTTTCGTTAATTGGAAGGTCAAATATTGCTTCATTTATTACGATAGCAGTTTCTTTTATTTTTGGTCTTGCCAACTACTATATAATGGACTTTAGAAATAACCCCATCACAGCTTCAGACCTTAAAGCTTTAAAAACTGCCTTTGCCGTGGGCGGCACTTACACTTATATGCCTACATATCAGATATTTGTGATAGCAGGATTTGCAATTTGCCTTGGAGTATTGAACGGACTTTTCAATTTTAAACTACCTAAAATGAAAAAGACTTACTCTAAAATCTTAGTGCGCATAGTTCCTGCAGTTTTAAGCATTTGTCTAATGGTGGGCGTTACCAATTTTATTTCCAGACAGGATATTAGAAAAATAATACCAGCGTTTAATACTACGCTTTTCACGGGGCATATAATGGCCAGAGACGACGGATTAGTTCTATGTTTTGTTTCTACTATTCAATATACAAATGTAGATAAACCGGATGATTACTCAAATGAAAAAGCAGAAAAAATTCTTAAAGACAATAATGATGATTCCGTTTGGAACACTTCTACCATTTCAAAAACTACACCCGATAATAAGACATTCAATACCAAGACAAAGAAAGCAAATATTGTCGCTATCATGAACGAATGTTTTTCAGACATTGGTGTTTTGGGTGATTTGAAGACAAATATAGATTATATGCCGTTTACGAAAAGTTTGATGGCTGGCGCAAAGGATACAGTGAGTGGATACTTTTACTCCTCTGTGGTGGCTGGTTCTACTGCTAACACTGAATTTGAGTTTTTAACAGGAGATACTATGGCATTTTTGCCTCCAGGCAGCATCCCTTATCAGCAGTTTATAGACAAGGACACTGAGAGTATGGCTTCTGATTTAGTAAAGCAAAACTACTCTACTATTGGAACACATCCATATGTGGGCTATGGTTGGAACAGAAGAAACACTTATCCTCATTTGGGATTCCAGCAGATGAAATTTGCAGTGGATATGACAGGTCTAAATCAAATTAGAGTTTACACAGATGATGCTAGTTACTACAAATATTTGGAGAATAATATTTTTTATAAATCAAATCCATTCTTCTCTTTTAATGTGACTATGCAAAACCACGGAGGATATGTTGGAACATTTGATAATTTCAATGTAGATGTACATCCTACAAATTTTAAAAATATATCTACTGACAACTACTTGTCCTTGATAAAAGAATCAGATAAACAACTTAAGAATCTGGTTGATTATTTCAAAACTCGTAAGGAACCTACTATCCTAGTGATGTTTGGGGATCATCAACCAAATGATTATGTGGTTGAACCTATATATAATCAAAAAGGAAAATTGACTTCCGAATTAGAAGGCTCCGATCATTTTGAGAGATACAAAGTCCCTGTCATCATTTGGGCTAACTACGATATACCAGAAGACAACAAACTTCTAACTAGCGCCAACTATATGGGTGGAATGGTAACTAAGTTAGCGGGATGTAAAACTAGCCCTTATCAGAATTTCTTAGAAAAGTTACGAGCAAAAATTCCTGTCATCTGCTCACAAGGCTTTATGGGAACAGATGGTAAATATCAAGATTTAGATGAATTAGAGGAATATGCAGAAGAAATTGAAGACTACAAAATTTTAAACTATTACAATTTATTTAAATAAAAATATTTTAAATTTCCACATACAAAAAGACATAGAATTCACTTAAAATCGTTTTCTATGTCTTTTTGTTTGATTTATAGTTATTTTTTTATTTTAATCTTTATAGTATTGGTCCAGTCTCCGTAGTATTTCTTGCCATTGTAGACTATGTAACTTCTCATCTTAAAATAGTAACTCTTCTTTTTCTTCAACTTTTTGGTCTTATATTGTTTGACCTTTTTGCCTAGGGTTACTTTTTTTGCTGATGCAAAAGTTTTTTTCTTGCTATATCTCAATTGGTAGCCAGCAATCTTTTTAATTTTTTTCCACTTAAGCTCAACCTTTTTGCCCTTAATGTTCTTGGCCTTTGTAACCACTACATCTTTCAAATAAGACCTAGCTGATGGATTGGGATTGTTTTTGGCTTTAATCTTCACTGTACAAGTGCCTGTATACTTTGCTCCCTTTCCATAGAATTGAACTGTTACATTTCCATCCACATCGGTGTAAGGTGTGCAATAAAAATCTGTTCCATACACCAAATCTTCACTGCCGTTGTTTGCTGAAACTATCAATACCTTCTTGCTATTGAAACTAGCTTTTGTAGTAATATTTGCCATAGGCATCTTTGCAATAGTAAATGTGGCTGAATATGTGCCTGTGTAGTCGCCCAATCCTGTATATGTGATAGTGGCAATACCTGGCATCAAATTGTTCTTATACTCTACCTTGTAGTCTTTAATAGCACTTAGTCTGTAATCTCCATTGTAAAAACCAATATTATTTACTCTATCCCTTGGCTCGTAATACACAGTCTTTACAAAGTTTGTCATATCTTTTCTTATTGCATTGCTTCCAATATCGATTGGTTCATCCGCAAAAGCCACAGTACTAATAGCAAATGTAAAAATAAATGTTAAAGATAATAGTTTAAGAAATTTCATTATTCTTATCTCCAATAAATTTATAACTTCCCTTTACAATAAGTTTATCAAACATAATAAACATCGCTGGAAGCACACATATAACACAAAGCATACTTATGATAGCACCTCTTGCCATCAACATACAAAGCGATGCAATCATATCAATACTTGAGAAAATTCCTACACCAAATGTAGCGCCAAAGAATGTGAGCGCACTTACGATAATCGATTTCATAGAGAATGCCAATGCATCTTTTGCCGCTAACTTTTTGTCTTTGCCTGCATTACGCTCAACCTTATACCTATTTGTCATAAGGATAGCATAATCCACCGTCGCTCCAAGTTGTATCGTTCCTATTACAATGGAAGCTATAAACGGTAGTGTCGTATGCGTGAAGTATGCTGTGCCCATATTGATAAATATAGCCGATTCAATCAGTGCCACTAAAAAGACTGGAATAGTAGCTGATTTAAATACGCATAATATAATTAACAGTACAAGGAAAATTGATACGAAGCTTACAACTTTAAAGTCTTTGTCTGTAATCTTAATCAAATCTCTAGTACATGGGGCCTCGCCCACTTGCATTCCTGCCTTGTCATATTTCTTGATAATCTTATCTACATCGTCGCACAACTTATTCGCCTCATCTGAACCCGTCTTGTACTGCGACAAGAAAATAATCATTTGATGGTTTTCACTTTTTAGCTCTCCCGACAATCTCTTAGGAATAAACGATTCTGGGATAGAACTATCAACCACGCTATCCAAGCCTATAGCAGTTGTTATACCTTTTTCTTTGTTTAGGTCTTCTATCATCTTATCGACCTGTTTTTCATCCACTTTATTATCTAAAAGAACAATGTTGGCTGAACCCATCTTAAAATCTTCATTCAGAATATTTTGAGTCTTAACACTCTCTAAATCCTCCGGCAAAGAAAGTGACAAGTCATAGTAGACTTCATTGTGGTTATATCCATAAATGCCTGGAATCAAAAGAAGTATAAATATTATTACAAAAATATAGAAATACTTTGTAATAAACTTAGGTAGTTTCTTAAAGTCAGGCATAATCTGTTTATGTTTTGTTTTTTCAATTGCTTTGTCGAAGACTAGGATAAGTGCTGGCAAAATGGTTACGCACGCAATAACACCTATAATTACACCTTTTGCCATTACTACACCCAAGTCTAAGCCTAATGTGAAGCTCATAAAGCAAAGCGCAATAAATCCAGCTACTGTGGTAATTGAACTTCCCACAATAGATGTAAGAGTCTCTTTGATGGCTCGTGCCATTGCGCCGTGCCTATCTTCTGGCATCTTAGCAATGTTTTCCTCGTAACTGTGCCAAAGGAAAATGGAATAATCCATCGTAACCGCTAGTTGCAACACTGCTGCCAAAGCTTTCGTAACATATGATATCTGCCCAAAGAAAACATTTGAACCTAAGTTATATATGATAGCTGTTCCAATACTTGCTAAGAATATAAATGGAATTAACCATGAATCCATAAGGAGTGACAAAATAACAACAGAAATTGCCACTGCTATTCCTACATATATAGGTGTCTCATGTTCCGATAATTCTTTTGTATCTTCTACTATTGCCGTAATTCCAGTAATCTTGCACTGGTTCTTCGTAATTTTTCTAATGGTGTTGACAGCCTTCATCGTTCGCTCTGCAGAACTTGTATCGTTAAAAATAACCATCATCACCGTGGAATCCTTATTATTGAATATCTTGAAAAGCTTTTTTGGTAACATAGATTTAGGAATTCTTAAATCCGCCAAACTGTCATACCCAATTACTTTTTTAACAGCATCCACTTTTTCAATTTTTTTCTTTAACTGAGAAGTCTTTTTCTCGCTAAGCCCATCCGTCATAATGAGACCAAACGCTCCCGCGTCAAAGTCGTTCATCATGATATCTTGTCCCTTCATCGTGTCGATGTTTTTAGGTAGGTAAAACAAGAGGTCATAGTTTACACCCGTATTAAAGTATCCGATGCCCGCAGGTATTAACAACGCCAAAGCGACAATAAGGATAACTACTCTAAACTTTACGACACCATGTCCAAATTTTTCCATCATAAGTCTATTCCCTCTCTCCAATCTCTGGTGTCTTATAAATAAATTTCACTTCTCCATCCATATCCTTAGATATGCCACTAAATGTCTTGTACGAATCACCTGCATCTAGCAAGTTTTGAATTTTATCTATTGCCTTTTCAGTTTCATCTCCAAATAGAGAAGTTATTTTTTTGATTCCTTCTTCATTAAGCTTGTTTGCACCATCCTTCAAAGTATTTGTGCCGTCCGCCAAAGTATCAACTCCATTACAAAATGTAGCTGTACCATCCGCTAATGTCTTGGATCCATCACACGCCTGCTTAATGGCTTTTGCTAGTTTACTAGATGCCGAAACTAACTGAGGGCTGGCCCCACCAATTTTAACTTTCATTACTTTTACACCACTGTATAAGGTAATTACACCATCATTTAGAGTGTCTACTCCGTCTTGTAATGACTGAGTTCCTTTAGATAGTGTATTTGTACCACTCTTTAGAGTGCCCGTGCTCTGAGCCAAAGAAGATGCCCCCTGACTAAGTGTGTATAAGCCAGTATATGCTTGTTCTAGTCCATCCACTAAAGCACTAGAACCATTTTCTAGTGAATCCATACCATCAGATAACTCTTTTATCTCTGAAGAATGACTATTGATTAAGTTAGAAATTGAATCCTTTACACTATTTAGAGTTTTGATACTGTAATATGCTTGAAGCAACGAGTAATATGTAGTCACATTCAAACTTTGTGTCTCTAAAACAGTCTCAAGAGGGGTGCCACCTTTCACTGCAGCATTAATACCTTCTATTAATCCATTCAGTTGTGCTTCTGTAGTAATGGCTCCTCCAGATGCTTCTTTTACTTGAGCTATTACCTGTGCAATTTGCTGGTCTAATGTATTTGGAGTATTTTTAAGCAAGTCTATAAATTCTTTAACTCCATTATTAGCACTCTTAGCTCCATTCTTTAAAGCTTTTGAACCATCATTAATTCCGCCTTTTTTTTCAAAACCATTAAGGATTTGTTCTATGCCACCTGAAAGTTTCTCACTTCCTGAGTTTAAATCTCCAGCACCCTTATCTATTTTTTTAGCACCATCGCTCACACTCTTCGCACCTTTCACCAACTCATTTGTTCCGTCTTTCAACTTCTTAGCACCAGACTGTGCACTTGATAGTCCTTTTTTTAATTCTTTGTGGAATTTTTTATTACCTTTGTGATTTTTCTTTGCTCCCTTTTTAAGTTTCTTAAGACCAGAATGAAGTCCCTTTGTTCCAGTCTTGATACTTGGCGAAGCCGTAGCAAGTTTTTTACTACCATCTGATAGTTGATTTACTCCGTCCACTAAACTATCGGCTCCTTCCTGAAGCTGATTAATCTCAGATTTAATATTTGAAAGGTCAATTGCATCTTTAATGTTGAAATCGCCAATATTTGATGTGGCGACAATTAGGCCCATACTCATAGTACAGTCTTTAACATCTGCAGTAATAGTAAACTGCTCTGGTAAATCCATCTTGTTTAGGTATTTCTCTGCATTCTTAAGTGTTTTGTGCAAGTTATCACTCAAACCAGGAACGGCATATCCCAAAACAATCTTTGACTCGTCATAGTCTGCCACTCTACCGTTATCTATTACAACATTACTAAATGTTTCATTATCTAGAATAAAACCGCCGAGAACAACAAATGGGACAAAATCATGTCCTTTTATTCTCGCATTGTTCGTGAATTGATATTGAATCTGTAATTCTCCACTCTTTCCCTCTAGTTCTTTGGCGGAAATATCTTTTCCATCTAAAGAATATGAAATGGAAACCGCAATAGGAGGTTGTTGATTAGTAGTTCCTTGGTACGTAATACTTTTACCCTTATTATCCCAAACCAGTTTCCCGTCATTTTTAGTATATTTTTCTTCTCCTTTAAGATTGATGATGTGATCTAAAAAAGACTCGTCATTAATAGGTCCCTTATTCCCTTTAGGGTCTATCATGTCGCTGACAGTGACAGCTTTGGTGGAGCCATCTCCTCCCAATTCTATATAAACTGTCTCCTTCTTTTTCGCTTTTTTGCTCTTTGAACTATCTTTACTAACTTTTCCTGCAAGTAAATTCCCCATTTGTCTTGGAGACACTTGTGGATCTTTTAAAACTGCTTTTGTATTTGTAGTTGCTAGCGAATAAACGCAAACCATAGACGCTAACACCACCATACATATCATTTGTTTTACCCTAGTTTTCATAGTAAATACCATCCTTTCAATACCTTTAAGTATAGTACAATTTTAAAAAAAATCAAATTTAATTAGCTTTTTATGTCCATCACATTTATTACATTTTTGGGTTGACAAATTACAAAAATAATGGTTTAATTAATACTCATGAAAAGAAATTGTAACAATTTTGTAAAATTTGGAGGCGATTTTTTGAAGACTAAAATATTAAAAACAATTGTTCTTACAACATTAATAATATCAATGCTTAGCGCATCATTGTTTGTTGGCCCTACTGCTAACAAGACAGTTGAAGCCAAAGCTAAAGCTTCTACACTAAGACTTATGGCTGCAATCATTAACTCAGAGGCAGGTAACCAAAGTTATGCTGGTAAAAAGGCAGTTGGAATTGTTATTATGAACAGAGTTAAATCCAAACAGTTCCCAAACAGTGTAAAAGGCGTTGTTTACCAGAGCGGTCAATTCTCTCCAGTGAGAAATGGTTCACTTAAGAAATCATTCAAGCTTTATGATAGCGGTAAGATAAGTAAGAGCGTTAAGAAAGCTGCTGCTTCAGTTTTAAACGGAAGCAAGACAGTTAAGTATCACGGTAAAACAATCAATATGAAGAAATATAAATTCTTCTCAGGATATGTGGCCGGATGCAAATTAAAGATTGACGGACATCAATTTAAATAATTGAATATAGTTTAACGAAAGAAAAGAGTGTGTGAAAGTTTTTCTGTAAATTAAATAATTATTAAAGGCAAAGGCCTTCTATGATAAAATTTATTATTATAGGAGGCCTTAATTATGGCAAAA
>CAJOMD010000036.1 GCA_905235555.1 uncultured Eubacterium sp. | reverse complement strand
AGTAGTGTCTGGAATTGCTCACCCTTTTTAAAGCCATCGACCAACTTTTCGATAGCTTCAGGCTGATCACCTGTCGGTTTAAATTTTGAGTGAAGTTTAAATTCCATAATTTTTATTTATTAACATTCTTGCAAAATTTTAGTTTTATTATTAACTATTTGGCAATATTTTTATCAATAATTCTATTTTGCATTCTCTGGTTTTATTTCACCAATCTTTACTAACATAATCTTTGTAACAATTGGTCCTATTAATTCATAGATAATAGTTCCACAAACTACCACTGCAGTAATCTGATTTGCATACTCTGGCACCACAGATGAACACATCATTGCAAGTCCGATAGCAACACCGGCTTGCGGAATCAAACCAATGCCTAGATACTTTCTGACATTTTCATTCGCGTGACATAACCTTGCGCCAAGATTTGCACCCGCTATTTTACCAATCACACGAACTACTATATATACAACACCTATCACTCCTATTGTTGGAAGAACGGATATATCCATGCCAGCGCCCGTCACAAAAAAGAATAACATAAAGATGGGTGGTGTCATTCTATCCATCTGTTCAAATACTGGTTCCCATCTGCTTGATGTATTAATTACAGTCATACTCATTGCCATACATGCAAGTAGTGGTGAAAAGTTAAGTCCTGGTACATGAGATATGCTGACTGTAAACGCTACCATACTAATAGTAATCGCTAATCTATTTCCTCTTCCTGTAAAGTAGTGAATGAGGGTTGTAAAAATAAGTCCCATCACTATGCCAAACAAGATGGCTCCAAATATTTCTTTGATAGGCTCAACCACCGTTACCCAATTAAAATGTCCTGTAAACGTCTTTGCCAATGCCACGCAGATTCCATAAGACATAAGTGCGGTGGCATCATCTATTGCCACTACAGGAATTAAGTTCTTAGAAACTGGTCCCTTTGCCTTGTACTGCTTAGCAACTAAAATGGTGGCTGCTGGATCTGTAGCTGCTGCTATTGCACCCATAATGAGTGCAAGCTGAATATTTCCTGTTACTATATAAATTCCAATAGCCACTAACACTGTAGCGCCTAACGATTCAAGGCACGCAATAACTATAGGAGTCTTTCCAAGTTTTCTAATGTACTTGAATTCAAATTCAGTACCAATTGAAAACGCAATGAATCCTGTGGCTAAATCTTTAATGACATCAAACTTAGTAACCATCTCGTGGGCTATATCTGTGCCAAAGAAGCGTTCCATCTGATGTGTGCCACACAAAACTCCTGCTAGCAATCCTATTAAAATGTATCCTGTTACATTTGGCAGTTTAAACTGCTTAACTATCTTTCCAGCAATCAAGCACAAGAATAAACCGACGCAAATGTAAATCAAAAATATATATTTACTCTCCATAAGTCACTTTCTACTCAGTTATGCTCTCTTGCTCTCCTAATCCTTCTGCAAAATCTATAGGCATAGTAAACATGACAGCAGTTCCTGATTGGCTAATATCGCCTATTACTTCATTAATTTTTTGTCTCACTGGTTGTATCTGTTCATCCTCTAAAACAAACATAAGCATTTTACATTCTTCGTTATACTCAAAATTTTTCACGCGTCTAAACAATCCACCCATAATAATTGAATCGTCTGACCACGCATTAAGACCGGCTGTCATACTCTTAGCATCAATAATAGTTCCGTGCTTTACACCAATCTCTCCTAGTTCATCATTTAGTTCGCTAATTAGTTCTGTCTGTTTAAGAATTAATGTAAGAAGTTTCATATCATCTCTCCTATTTTATCTTCTTCTGCAAAATACTCTTTGCAGTATCAAATTGCTTATCTGTATTTCCGTCATTTTCCACTTTCACATCTGGCGTAATTCCTTTGCCATTTATATTTCTTCCATTTGGTGTGAAGTATTTTCTTATTGTTAGTTTTAGAGCTGAGCCATCATTAAATGGGAATACATTTTGAACTACTCCTTTTCCATAACTTTGTGTTCCCACAATAGTTCCAGCTTTAAAATCTTGAACGGCTCCCGCAAAAATTTCTGATGCACTAGCACTTCCCTCATTTTGCAAAATTACCATAGGTATACTTAAACATTTTGCATCTGATGTTTCTTCTTCTCTATTTCCATTTTTATCTTTTGTAAATACTACTGTTCCCTTTGGCAATATGTCATCTAGCATCTTGCAAACAGCATCGTATGAGCCACCAGGATTATATCTTAGGTCAAAGATTACTCCCTTCATCTTTTTATTCTTTAACCTAGATAAGGCTTTTTCAAACTGAGCCACTGTGTTTGTATCAAACTCAGATATTGCGATGTATCCAATCTTTTTCTTTTTATCTACCATCTTCGATGCCACACTAGGAGAGTCCACTTGCTTTCTTACCAATGTGACATTTTTAAATTTTGTAGTTTTAGGGTCATATATTTTTAAAGTAACCTTGGTGTTTTCCTTGCCCTTTATTTTAGTCACCACTTTTTCTAAATCCATTCCCGTCACTTCTTTGCCGTCCACTTGAGCTATAACATCGCCACTTTTTAATCCTGCTTTCTTGGCAGGGCTATTGTCTATTGCTTTTGTAATTGATATTATTCCATTCTTGTCATTTTGAGTAACATATGCACCTATGCCCACATATTTGCCTGAAGTTTCTAGTTGTAAATCTTCGTACTCTTTCTTTGTGTAGTATTCCGAGTAAGGATCGTCCAATCCTTCAATTAAACCTTTGTATGTACCCTCTTCCATTTTGCTTTTGTCAATTTTACCATAGTAGTATGCGTCCACTACCTGCTCCATCAATGTCAATTTCTTAGCTGAATTTTCACTGACAGTAGTTTTTTTCGGCATAGCAAAATAAATACCAGCACCAATACCAATTGCTAGTATTGCTGCTGATAAAATTCCGAGTATAAAACCTGTTTTAAAACTTTTATTTTTCATTGTCCTATCCTATATAATTATGCGGGTTCACATATGACCCATTAACTTGCACACCAAAGTGCAAATGGTTACCTGTAGATGAACCTGTTGTTCCTACCAAGCCAATAGTCTGACCTTTATTGACATGCTGTCCTGCCTTTGCGATTCTTACTGACATATGCATGTAAACAGATACCACTCCATTTCCGTGGCTTATGCCAATCCAGTTTCCTGCAGTGGAGCTAAAACTTGACCACGCAACTGTGCCTGCCTTTGCAGCCACAATAGGTGTGCCTGCTGGCGCTCCTATATCAAGGCCTGAGTGGAATCCTCCACCGCTTCCGCCAAACGGATCTCCTCTATATCCATATTCAGAGGTGATAGTATGACTAGAAGGACATGGCCATGTCCATCCTCCACCTTTAGTTCCTTTGCTTCCCTTATACTTTGCAGTTTGAGATGCCGTGCTATTGTACTGATTCTCGGCTCTCTCAGCAGCTGCTATAGCTGCCTGCTGCGCTGCAATCTCACCAGCAATTTTCTTCTCTGATTCCTCAGAGTGTTTAATCAAATCATCATACCCAGACAATTCTTTTTTCTTGCTAGCCTCAAGATTTTTAAGCGATGCCTGCTCAGCCTTTTGCTTATCTTGAAGTGCGAGTAAATTTTCTTTCTCATCACTAAGTGCCTTTTTAGACTTCGCAATCTTATTTTGAGTATCTTTTAGTTTGTTAAACATCTTTCTATCATAAGATGAAAGTTCTGTAATATATTCAGCCTTATTCAAAAAATCACTGATGCTCTTTGAACCTAAAAGCATATCTAGCATCTGTGTATCGCCGTTCTCATACATAAACTGAATGCGCTTTTCCATATCTGCATTTTGCAAGGCCACGCTTTCTTTTGCTTTATTAAGTTTCTTCTTAGTCTTCTTGATTTCACTTTGAGTCTTATCAAGTTTTTTATTGTTTTCATAAATCTGTGTGGCTACACTTGAGAGTTGTGCATCTACTGAAGCCAAATATTTCTTTGCCTCACTCTTCTTTTTCTTATACTTATTCTTATTAGCTGCCGCAGCTTCCTTCTGTTTTTTAAGTTCACTCATCTTATCACTCTTCACAACGGCAATGGAAGAAAACGACAAAGATGCCGCCAACACTAATGATAAAGTTATTCTCATAAATCTTTTCATCATATTACACCTTCAAATGCTTTCTGATTGAGAAGAATGATCCAATCAATCCAATACCTACTCCTATTCCAATTCCAACCGGAATCAAAACGGCAAACACTGTGCTCTGTGGCGCAAAAGAAATAGTTCTTGCAAACACGCCAAACTTATTTATGATTAATCCTATTAGTTTTGAATAAACTACAAACAGAATAATAAGTGGAATAATTGAACCAATAAGTCCAATAGTAACACCCTCTATTATGAAAGGTGCTCTTACGAAACTATTTGTAGAGCCAATAAGTTTCATAATCTTAATTTCTTCTTTGCGCACGTTGATACCAATCATAACTGTATTGCTAATTAGGAATATTCCTACACCTAGCAATATGATGATAAGTGCAATAGACACATATCCCAAAAGTCTTTCTAAGTTAGTGAGTGTAGTTTTTGCCTTTTGAGAATGTTTAACTTTCCTAATACCATCTATCTTTTTCACGTCTTTCACAAAGGCATCTTGTGTCTTTATGTTTTTCAAATAAACAGTGTATGATGCGGAGTTCGCCAAAGGATTATTTTTCTCGAAACCTTTTGCTAACTCTGGGTCTTCTTTGAAGTAGTCTTCCTTAAAATCTTCCCACGCTTTCTCAGCCGAGGTAAACTTCATAGATTTAACTCTCTTGTCAGTCTTAATTTGTGTCCCAATCTCATCAATTTTTTCCTGTGGTGTGTTATTTTCAAAGAACACTGTCACGCCTACTTTCTGCTCGAGTTCTTTTTCCATATAGTTAACATTGATGATGATTGCTAGTATTACGCTAATAAGGAAAATACATGCAGCAACTGTTCCTATAGATGCTACAGAGTATAGTTTATTTCTTTTTATATTTATTAAACCTTGCTTTACGCAATAATTTGCACTTCTTGCACTCATTATTTGTCCCCCTTATTATCGTTAATTTTTACGCCTTGCTTTAGGGTAATGACGCGCTTTTTCATCTGTTCCACTATTTCCATATTGTGAGTAACCACAATAACTGTAGTACCCTGTTCGTTTACTTTATCAAGCAGTTTCATAATCTCCCATGCATTGTCTGGGTCTAGATTGCCTGTAGGCTCATCCGCTAAAAGAATATCTGGCTTATTAACTAGAGCCCTAGCTAAAGATACTCTCTGTTGCTCTCCACCTGACAACTCGTCTGGGTTCGATCTATATTTTTCTGAAAGACCAACTAGATTCAAAACTCTAGCGGTATTCTTTTTAATGTCTTTTTTACTTACACCTATTACATGCTGAGCAAAAGTAATATTTGAGTAAACATCTCTGTCATTTAGAAGTCTAAAATCCTGGAAAACTACTCCCACATTTCTTCTATATCTTGCTACACCTTTAGATCTAAGTTTTGCAATATCTACTCCATTTATTTCTATGGTACCCTCTGTAGGCTTGAGTTCTCTTAGAAGCATCTTGATAAAAGTAGACTTGCCAGAACCGCTGGCTCCCACCACAAATACAAACTCACCATCATTAATCTTCATATTAAGATTCTTGATGGCTGGAATTCCATTTCCATATGATTTTGTAACATTTTTAACTTCTATCATTTATTTCTCCGCATATTCCATAAACTCGACGTATTTTTTCATCATCATAACAACTCTAAACATCATGGCATCTTCAAACTCACGAAGATCAAAGCCAGTACTCTTTTTAATTTTATCCACTCTGTAAACCAATGTATTTCTGTGAATAAACAACTGTCTAGCTGCCTCTGAAATATTTAAGTTGTTCTCAAACATTTTCTCCACTGTCACTGCTATCTCATTATCAAATACTTCAGGTGTTTCTTCGCCAAAGACTTCATCTAAGTAACTCTTGCACATATCAATAGGCATCCTATAAATAAGTTTTTCAATTCCAATTTCTTTATATGAAATAACTTGATCTTCAGTTCTAAAAATTCTACCGACATCCAAAGCTATTCTTGCTTCGTTGTAGGCATTGGCTGTCTCTTTAATATTTGAAATAATGGAGCTGTATGAAACTCTAGCGTTTTGCATAATCTCAGTGTTTAACATATCCACCATTGCATATGCTATCTCTGAAGCTTCCGCCAAATCTTTTGTATCTACTAGTTCTTTTACCAAAACTATATTTCTATCGTCCACATCTGAAATCAAGTCTGAGTCTTCCACCAAAATATTCTTCAAAGCCTCTATCACTATTCCATTTTTCTCATGCTCCGACTCGATAATAAAGACGCACTTTTTGCCTTTAACTTCTACGCCCAATTCCTTGGTCTGCTTTTTAAGGTCAGTAGGTAAAATGTCATTTGAAATAAGTTTCTTTAAAAATTCACTCTCATCTGATGACTCAATACTGGATAGATTTTCTATCTGAAATGCTGTCATCTCACCTACTATCTTTGCGTCTTTACCTTTGGCCACTAAAATTTGACCTGTGGCTAGTTTATAAAAACAAAGTGATGATTGTTCGTTATCCGACTTTTTGGATTCGACAAATTTAATAACGGCATTAGAAATTTTATCATCTTCGTCAACTGTATTTGCCACGATTTTTCCATTTAAATCGTACACAAATAAATCAACTTTTGATATCTTCTTAATGCCGTCCAATGTATCTTTTAAAGTTTTATTTGCAATCATAAAAACCTCTTAAAATCCGCCTTTTTGCACCAAAAAATTAAGTGCAACACACCTCTTATAATTGTAAATCAGACAGGGTTAAATTTCAATAAATAATACAAAAAGAGAGTGATTCCGAACGACTTTTTAAGTGAGGAACACTCTCTTTTTGTTATTTATTTAATTATTTTTTCTTTTTAAAGATTTAAGAAGAACTTTCTTAGGCTTCTTTTTACCTTCAACTTTAAGTTTTTTTCTAACCTTTTTAGCGAAGGCATTCTTTGCTACTTTCTTAAGTGCTTTACCTTTAATCTTAACCTTCTTAAGTTTCTTACTATCAACAAATGCTTTCTTGCCGATAGTCTTAACCTTTGGTCCAATAGTTAAAGTCTTAAGTTTCTTGCACCTCTTAAATGCTTTATTACCAATAGCTACTACCTTAAATTTGTATCCACGATATGAAACACTAGACTTGATAGTGGCCTTCTTAAGTTTCTTCTGATACTTCTTAACAACCTTTGTCAAAGTAGCTGAACCAGCTTTGCCAGATACACTTTTAACTTTATAAACATACTTGCCTGATGTAAATGTCTGTCCTGCCTTAACTTGGTTTGTACTCTTCTTTTCTGGTGTTACAGATTTTTTGTCTGGATCAACTGGCTTAGTTTCAGGCTCAACTGGGTCTGTTGGGTCATCAGGGAATACATATCTATCAATATAATCTTTATCTGACATTTCCCAAATTGGTTTTTCATTATCCTTAGACGATGCCTCTTTAGAAATATTTTTTTCCGCATATTCATCTATGGTAGGAGTTTCACCTATCTCCTCTACAGGATTAGTGTTCCCCTGCTGCGAATAATAATCAGGAAGTGAAATAGATTCTTCATTACAATAACTTAGAAGTTGCTGCAAAGCGTATCCACCGCCTGCACCTGCACCTGTTCTAATACCTGCTGTTGTGTTGTTAATTACATGATTGATGCCTACTTTTGGACCAGAACCGTTAGCAATCTCAACTATAACTGCATTCTCAATCAGCACACCAGGTTTGTTTGGAACTTCAATAGCATTGTCTGTGAAAATACTTGCTCCGCCTGTATTTATAAATACATCATAAATACCCATACCTACTGCATAGTGACTATCCACATTATCTGTTACCTTATATGCAGCAAAACCTTTCTTTGTTCCATCGTGACTCATCCATTCATCCTGGTTTTGAGGGTCATAACATTTTTCATTTTGTAGGAAGTAGGTGGAACCACCGTTTCCACGCCAAATAATGTCATACTCCTGGAAGTGTTCACAGAACAATCCATAAGCAGTCACGTTATCGCCATTTACTTCTACTCCCTTCTTGGCAAGATTTACTTTCCATCCAACATTGTTGCCGTGGTCTGCTCTCCAAACCCATGTATGGTCTATTATTGTATTGTTACTATTTACAACTAGACACGTATCTACTGTTCCTCTGTGGCTTGTTCCTCCCACACGGTAAATTATATCGTGTAGAACTGTTGGGTTTTCCGAGTGATCTTTATTACATCCCTCATTGCCTATCTGTACTAGGCTCTCTGAATGATTTCCAGCATCAATTAATAATCCTGCCAATGATACTCCACCTACATCCGAAACTTTAATGGCAGTATCTTCGTTATCTGGGATTATAGTAGCAAGGCCTAGTCCAAGTAATATCTGATTACTTTTTGTAACCTCAAGTGCTTCTTCTACATGATATATTCCTGGTTGGAAAAGAATATTCTTTCCAATCTTAAGCTGCTCATTTATAGTTTTAGCATTGTCCTTTTTTGGATTTGCAATATAGAAGCAATCATCCACACTAATGGAAGTCCCTTCACCCATATTATCTTCTGACCAAGAAATACCAGTAGAATCTTTTCTGAGTGCTGGTACAAATACTTTGTAGCTATCGCTCTCTTCGTCAAAATATAGAAATGGTTTTTCTCTGTCTACTGGAGTTTTTTCAAGTACTGTATCATGTCCACGTTTATACCAGTTGCTCTTTCCATTTTCATTCTTCAAACTGCGCAAATCTGATTTGTCTACTGTATTTCCAGTACAACCTTGATTCATATGGTTCCAATTAACACCAAATGTTCTTTCTTCTACATGACAGTTTCTGTAGTAGTACTGCTGTTGTGACCAAGAGCCTGCTTCTTTGTGGAAATAACTATCTGCCACAAAACCACCACTGGCCCAACCATTCCACCAGTCAAAGACTGCACGTCTTTCTACGTTTAGTCTTCTTGCTGGAGCCGCCTGAGATGCACCCCATTGGAACGCATAATAGTCATCACCGTTTTTGTCAGTGTCTACAATAGTGGCATTCTCAAATCCAACCCAGAAGTTACATGTAGCATTATTTCCCGATAGTGCCGCTGGCACTTTAATATTTCTAAGTTTTGTATCTGTAGGTAATTTCCCTAGGCCCAAAACCTGAGTGTAGTAACCAATATTAATTGGGTCTACATTAGCGTCTGTTTTTACATAATCTCCTGGTTTAAATGTAAGTGCATATCTGTCTGCTCCAAATTGGTTATAATGCTGTTTAGCAAAAATATCAGCAGTTATTTTATTTATATCAGCAGCTTTATCCGTATCATTAAATACATACATATTCTGACCGAACATATTTATTTCAATAGATACTGGATCAGAAAATGGCCCTACATCTGCTGAATTTTTACCTCTTACCTTATAATAGTTCTTATACTTTGACTCATTAGGATTTGTGTCTGTAAATTTAGTGCTAGTAACGGTATCTATTTTCTCATAGTCGCCAAAACGACTCACTGAACGATAAATGTCATACATATTAGATCCATTAGATGCTTCCCATTCTAATTGCATTCCATTTTCCACTTTTTTAAGTGTAATGTTCTCCACCTTCTCTGGTTTATAATCTTCCAAAGTGGTGGCAGAGATTGTTTCACTTTCTTTATATGGAGCTTCAGCATCTGTTCTAGTGATTGTTTTAACCTTTATAAAATATGTAGTACTAAGAGATAGTCCTTTGATTTCAAAACTACTATTTCCAGTTACTCCCGCTGATTGATATTCTCCATCTTCAGATGTGGCATATAACACTTCATATCCAGAATAGATACACTTATCTACTTCTTTCCAGGAAACTTCTATGGATGTTCCTGATACTTCGCCTACCTTTAGATTTGTAACCGCATTAGGTTTAGTAACAGTGTAAGGGATAAATTTTTCGTTATTGGAAACTTTTTCTCCCTCTTTGGTTTTTATTTCAACTAAACTAAATTTTTCACCGTCTACTGTAAAATATTTTCCATTGGCATTACTTCTAAAAGCAACAGTACCATCGCCCTGTGCTTCCATTCTTACAGATTCCCATCCGCTAGGATTAGTCCTTTTGCCCATCTGGAATACTTTATCATTATCTGCTTTCCAACTAGTATTTGTGCCTTTGCACGTAAAGTTCATAATAGTGGAGCCTTCAAAATAATTTGTTCCCGTTCCATAATAGATAGTAAATTTACCATTATCTGGAACGGAATCCTCTCCGTTGTACATAGTTGTAATATCAATTTGATGATCTACTACACCATCTAATGTGATAAGCTTTCCAGTAGCGACTGATACAAAGTATACTTCTGCATTCACTACCGGGTCATCAGCTGAAACGGTATGTGTACCCACAGGCAAATACGCCACTGTAAGTGCAGCCATTAAAGTTAGAGTTAATACTCTTTTCATTAATTTCTTCATAAGCTTCTCCCTTAAAAATTATTACTATTAATCTCTACTTTTTAGGCGAACACATTTCTGTTATGTTCACCTATATGTTCAATTATTTTCCGCACATTTATCTTATTTTATTTTATAAAACAATATTGATAATGACAATATAATATATGTTGCATTATTTTATTATAGTGTCTTTTTTTTTAGTTTTTAATACATTCAAAAAGAGAGTGAAACCAAATTGCTTTTTAGCAATGTCCACTCTCTTTTTGTATTATTTATTTAATATTATTAGTTAACAATAACTTCTTCTGTATCTTTGTCAAAGATATGGATTTTGTTAACATCCATAGCCATGGTAACTTCATCGCCCACTCTTGCATCTGTACGAGCGTTAACTTTAGCCGCACACTCGAAACCTTCAATATCAAAGTGTAGGTGAACTTCAGCACCAAGAAGTTCGTAGATTTTAATCTTAGTCTCGAACTTGCTGTCTGGAGACATCTCGATGAAACTTTCTTCATCATGAATATCCTCAGGTCTGATACCCATAATTACCTGCTTACCAACATATCCGCCATCAACTAATGCCTTAGCCTGATCTGCTGGAACCTTAATATATGTACGAGCCTGACCGATGTGAAGCATAACATCTTCACCCTGCTTTTCAACTTCACAATCAATGAAGTTCATCTGTGGTGAACCCATAAATCCAGCTACAAATAAGTTTGCTGGCTTGTCATACAAGTTCTTAGGTGAATCAACCTGCTGTACAACACCGTCTTTCATAACGATAATTCTTGTACCTAGAGTCATAGCCTCTGTTTGGTCGTGTGTTACGTAAATGATAGTAGCATCTAAGTCTTTATGTAGTTTAGCAATCTCGACACGCATCTGTACTCTCAACTTAGCATCCAAGTTAGATAGTGGCTCATCCATCAAGAATACTTTAGGATTACGAACGATTGCACGTCCCATAGCCACACGCTGTCTCTGACCACCTGATAAAGCCTTTGGCTTACGATCAAGCAATGCTTCTAGGTCCAAAATCTTAGCTGCTTCTTTAACTAATCTTTCCTGCTCAGCCTTTGGAACTTTTCTTAGCTTAAGTCCAAATGCCATGTTATCGTATACTGTCATATGTGGATATAGAGCATAGTTCTGGAATACCATCGCGATATCTCTGTCTTTAGGCTCTACGTCATTTACCAATCTATCTCCAATATATAACTCACCAGATGAAATCTCTTCCAAACCAGCAATCATACGAAGTGTAGTAGATTTACCACAACCTGATGGTCCTACGAAAACGATAAATTCTTTGTCTTTGATTTCTAGATCGAAATCTTTTACGGCATGAAATCCGTTAGGATAAATTTTGTTAATTCCTTTTAATGATAAACTTGCCATAATTCCCTCCTGAAACTAATAATATTTTGTTTTCCTCACCCGATCTATGACCGAAGTCATACGCATACAGTTATTTTAAAACACTGTGCTAAAAATTACTATATCGCAATTGTACAAAAAAAACAAATATTTTTTGTCTATTTTGACCAAAGGATTTAGTAATGATATATAAACTAGAATTTCACAAATACTTTATTCAATTCATCACCGTCAATACTTTTGAATGTGATTCCTACTCCGTCCTCTTCCTTGTGAACAAATGGAACAATTTTCTGACCTTCCACTGCCTCTTTCATAAAAGCAATTGATATTTCTTTTGCCTTATCAATATCATCCACATACTCATAAGCAAGTCTTAAGTAGTTTGCATTATTCATATGTCCATTATTATCGATAAAACTCTTTGGCACTATCTTAGCCTTCTGCTCTTCGCCTTCACTTTTAAAAGTCATCTTTCTATCAGCCTTAACATCGTCAAAGGCCTCTCCCAATTTGTATCCCACAAAATCCTCTTCCGTTATTCGAAGTGGACTTCTGCTATCTAAGTCAATCAATGTCCAAAGAGAATCAGCCTTTATAATAAAATCTTCGTTCTCATCCAATAT
>CAJOMD010000035.1 GCA_905235555.1 uncultured Eubacterium sp. | reverse complement strand
TTATACTAAACAGAAACAGTCAGCTGTTAAGCAGGTTTATAAAACGTTTGATAAAGTCGTAAAGAAAGATGCGGGCTTTAGTGAGTCTGACGATATTCAAGAGTTGAATAGTATTTTAGAGAAAACAGGAGCTAGTGCTATTGTAATAGATAATAGTGGAACCGTTCTCTATACATATGGTTCTGAAATGCCTCTTCGTCAAAGATGGCGTGATTTAGTTTTTGGCTTTGGAGATGATAAGAGATATAAATCTGAAGTAGTCGAGAATAATAGTGAATATAGTCTTTTATATACAGAAGACCCTTCTGCCAAAACTTATCATTATGAATTGGTATCAGAATTATCTGACGATAGTGATTTAGTGGTTCGTCTTTCAGTTGAGAATTTCAAAGAAAGTTTAAGCATTACAAATCGCTTTTATGCTGTGCTTGCTATAGTGCTAATTGTCATTATTACAATTCTTATGATAGTTGTTACTAGAAGATATACAATTCCTATGCTCCAATTGGCATCTATTTCTAAAAGGATGTCAGAACTTGATTTTGATGTTAAGTATGAAGGTAATCACGATGATGAGTTGGGGGTATTGGGTGATAGTATAAATGAGATGTCTGAAAAGCTAGAGAGTACTATCACAGAACTTAAGACTGCTAACTTGGAATTAGAAAAAGATATTAAGCAAAAAGAAGAAGTGGACGAACTTCGAAAAGAGTTTATTTCAAATGTATCTCACGAGCTAAAGACTCCTATTGCTTTGATACAGGGATACGCTGAAGGCTTGTCAGATGGAATAAGTGATAATCCAGAAGATATCAAATACTACAGCGATGTCATAGTAGATGAAGCAAACAAACTAAATAAGATGGTTCAGAAACTTATGACCTTAAACCAGATTGAGTTTGGGACTGTAAATTTAAATGTAGAGCGATTTGATATTGTTGAAGTGATTAAATCTATTATTTCTAGAAGACAAATTTTGTCGAAGAAGGAGAATGTGGAAGTGGAAGTGCTTGCTCCTGATAAGCAATTTGTCTGGGGTGATGAATTCTATATAGAAGAAGTGCTTACTAACTATTTAAATAATGCTTTTAATCATGTGGATGAGAAGCATATCATAAAGGTGCAAGTAGTAGAAAAAAATGGTATAGTGAGAGTGTCGATTTTTAATTCAGGAAAGCCTATCCCAAAAGAAGAACTAGAAAATATCTGGGTTAAATTTTATAAGATTGATAAAGCAAGAACTAGAGAGTACGGCGGAAGTGGTATTGGTCTTTCTATTGTTAAGGCTATTATGGAAAACCACAATCAAGAATATGGTGTAATTAACCATGAAGATGGTGTTGAGTTCTGGTTCGAGTTAGATTCTAATAATTAGAGGAAATTTATGATAGCAATTATTGATTATGACGCAGGAAATATTCATAGTGTAAAGAATGCCTTCGAGTTTATTGGTGAAGAAACAGTTACTACCAGAGATCCAAATGAGATTTTGGCCGCAGACAAAGTTGTTTTGCCAGGAGTCGGAGCTTTTGGTGACGCTATGGATAAGTTAAAAGAGTACAAATTAGTGAATACTATTTATGATGTGGTAGAGAGTAAGAAACCTATGCTGTCTATTTGTCTTGGACTTCAACTTTTGTTTGAAGAAAGTGAAGAGTCTCCAGGCAAGGCTGGTCTTGGAATAGTGCAGGGTGAAGTTTTGCATATTCCAGATCAAGTAGGTTTTAAGATTCCACATATTGGTTGGAATTCACTAGACCTATCAAATGATGGAAGATTGTTTAAGGGAATAGAAAACCCTTATGTTTATTTTGTCCATTCTTACTATGCTAAAGCCAAGGATGATGAGGTGGTTACAGCATCTACAGATTACATAACACAGATGCACACATCTATAGAGCAAGACAATATTTTTGCTTGCCAGTTCCATCCAGAGAAGAGTGGAGATGTAGGAATTCAAATTTTAAAGAACTTTGTAGCTATTGATAAATAAAAGAAAGGAATAATCCCATACAGTGATGAAGTGGGGATTAAAACAAATTAAATGTTTACTAAAAGAATTATTCCATGTTTGGATATAGACAACAACAGAGTGGTAAAAGGAACTAACTTTGTCGACCTCAAGGATGCTGGAGACCCGGTAGAGGTGGCAAAGGTTTATAATGCTGCCGGAGCAGATGAGTTGGTTTTTTTAGATATCACAGCATCATCTGACCATAGAGACACAGTAGTGGATTTGGTTCGTCGTGTGGCGGAACAAGTTTTTATTCCGTTTACAGTGGGTGGAGGAATTAGAACTGTTGATGACTTTAGAGAAGTATTAAGAAACGGTGCCGATAAAGTAGCAATCAATTCGGCTGCCATTGAAAATCCAGATTTAATAAGCGAGGCTGCTAAAAAGTTTGGAAGTCAATGCGTTGTGGTTGCTATTGATGCAAAGAAAAATGCCGATGATGAAACTTGGAATATATATAAATATGGCGGAAGAGTGGACACTGGTATAGATGCAGTGGAATGGGCTGTACGAGCTGAAGACTTGGGTGCAGGCGAAATTCTTCTTACAAGTATGGATTGCGATGGAGTGAAAGATGGCTACGATATTGAACTCACTCGCGAGATATCAGAGGCAGTTAGTATTCCTGTTATTGCATCGGGCGGTGCTGGTTCTAAAGAACACTTTTATGATGCTCTAACTACAGGTGGAGCAGATGCAGCGCTTGCGGCATCACTATTTCACTTTAAAGAGTTAGAGATAAGTGATGTGAAAAGTTTTTTAGCTAGCAAAGGTGTTCCAGTTAGAATAGTTAAGGATAGTGTACAGAATTACATTGATTCTTCGGCAGGAATAGAAAGATAATAATTAAAACTAATAGAAAAGTGGAAAAATATGGCGGCATTAACTGGTGATTGGGAACAAGCCCTAAAGCCCGAATTTGGAAAAGAATATTACAGAAATTTATTTGCCTTTGTGAAGGATGAATATAGCAAGAGAGTTATTTATCCTCCGGCAAATGATATTTTTAATGCATTTCATTGCACGCCTTTAAGTGAAGTGAAAGTACTTTTGATAGGTCAGGACCCATATCACAATGAGCACCAAGCGCACGGTTTATCGTTTTCAGTGCTACCAGGAAATGATATACCGCCATCACTTCAAAACATCTATAAAGAATTGCATGATGATTTAGGATGTTATATTCCAAACAATGGTTATTTGAAAAAGTGGGCAGATCAAGGAGTAATGTTATTAAATGCAGTGTTAACCGTTCGCGCTCATCAAGCCAACTCACATCAAGGTAAAGGTTGGGAACAATTTACAGACGCTGTAATAAAAGAGATAAACAAACAAGACAGACCTATTGTAATCTTTCTTTGGGGAACACCTGCTAGAAAGAAAAAAGTTATGTTAGACAATCCAAAACACTTAGTACTAGAAGCGCCACACCCTAGTCCCTTATCAGCTTATAGAGGATTCTTTGGATGTAAGCACTTTAGCAAGTGTAATGAGTTTTTAGAAAAGAATGGAATAGAGCCAATTGATTGGCAGATAGAAAATCTAGTTATTTAACTTTTTGTTAGCCGTAGCAAGCATTAGTTTGATTCTATTAAGTTGGTTAACTTCTGAAGCACCAGGGTCATAATCTACAGCTACTATGTTAGCTTCAGGATTTAGCGCACGAATACGTTTAATAACACCTTTACCCACTACATGGTTAGGTAAACAAGCGAATGGTTGTGTACAAACGATGTTTGGAACGCCGTCATGTATCAAGTGAAGCATCTCACCAGTTAGGAACCACCCCTCACCAGTTTGGTTACCAACCGATACTATCTCTTGAGCCATCTTACTCATCTCCCAAATATCAGAAGTAGGAGTAAAGTGTTTACTCTTGATAAGTGCTTTCTTAGCAGTGCCTCTCATCCACTCAACTGCTTTAATAGCAAGATTATTGATTAATACGCCTTTTTTGTTAAATCCAAGTTTTTCAAACTTATACTTAGCATTTCTAAATCCATATAAAAAGAAATCTACAAGGTCCGGCATTACAGCCTCGGCACCTTCCTCTTCTAATAAATTAACCAAATCATTGTTAGCAGTAGGAGAGAACTTAACCAAAATCTCGCCCACGATACCAACTCTAGGCTTCTTTATATCTTTAGTAGGGATAGCGTCAAACTCTTCAACAATCTTTCTCATATTTTTTCTGAAATGTCTAATACCAAACTTGTTATCAGAGAGTTCTTTTTTAAGTTTTTCTTCCCATTTTTTGTGAAGAGCATCAGTCTCACCTTTGTTCACTTCGTAAGGTCTAGTTCTATAAACTACACGCATAAATAAGTCGCCATATAAAGCTGCTTCAAGAACTTTCACACCAAACTTAGGAGTGATTTTAAATCCACTGTTTTTTTCTATACCCTGAAGGTTAAGTGAGATAACAGGAATCTGTTCCATTCCAGCTTTCTTTAAAGCACGTCTGATAAAACCAATATAGTTAGTAGCTCTACATCCACCACCTGTTTGAGAGATGATAAGAGCAGTTTTATTAAGGTCATATTTGCCTGATTGCAAGGCTTCCATCATCTGACCAACTACGATAAGTGATGGGTAGCAAGCGTCGTTATTTACATACTTAAGTCCAGTATCAATACATGAACGATTACTATCTAGAACTTCAAGGTTATAACCGCATGAGTTGATAGCTGCCTCCAGCATGCCAAAGTGTATAGGACTCATCTGAGGACAAAGGATAGTGTATCTGTCGTCAAACATTTTCTTGGTAAATTCAACCTTCTCGATAGCAGAAGACTTAATAAATCTTTGATAATTTAGTTCGCTACGCTCACGAATAGCAGCGAGCAAAGATCTAACACGAATTCTTGCTGCACCAAGGTTGTTTACCTCATCTATCTTAAGTACTGTGTAAATCTTATCTGAACCTGTTAAGATATCGCTTACACAGTCTGTTGTAACCGCATCCAAACCACAGCCGAAGGAGAAGAGCTGAATTAAATCTAAATCTTCTCTGTTTTTAACAACATCAGCTGCTTTATATAATCTTGAGTGGTACATCCATTGGTCTGAAACTATAAGAGGACGCTCAACATTACCTAGGTGAGCAACGGAGTCCTCAGTTAAAACTGCAAGACCGTATGAATTAATCATCTCCGGAATACCGTGATTGATTTCTGGGTCCACGTGATATGGACGTCCAGCCAGAACAATACCGTGAAGATTATTCTTCTCAATATATCTAAGAGTTTCTTCACCTTTACGCATCATATCTTGTCTGGAGTCAATAAGTTCAGCCCAACCTTTTTCTACAGCCTTTTTAATATCTTCAGCGCCTATGTCAAAGTCTGTAGTAAAGATATCAACCAAACGCTCTGATAATACTTCCTGGTTAGAGAAAGCCATAAATGCGTTTAGGAAATTAATGTCTGGATTTTCTAATTCTTCTACATTGTTCTTAATGTTCTCTGCATATGAAGTAACCATTGGACAGTTGTAGTGATTGTTAGCATCCGGTGTTTCATCACGTTCGTATGGAATACAAGGGTAGAAGATAAACTTACATCCCTCATCCAATAACCACTTTATATGTCCATGTGTTAACTTAGCTGGATAACACTCAGATTCACTTGGAATTGATTCAATGCCGAGTTCGTAAATCTTATGTGAAGATTCTGGAGATAGTTTCACACTAAATCCAAGTTCTTTGAAGAAGACCGCCCAGAATGGGAAGTTTTCATACATATTCAAAACTCTAGGAATACCAACTACCCCTCTTGGAGCAGTCTCTGGATCTAGAGGTTCATAGTCAAACATTCTGTGGAACTTATACTCATACAAATTAGGAATGTTTTCCTTGTTTTTAACTCCGCCAATACCTTTTTCGCATCGGTTACCACTAATAAATTTTCGTCCATCGGAGAACATATTGATTGTAAGTAGACATGAGTTTGTACATCCCTTACATCTTGTCATTTTAGTAGTATAAGAAAATTCATTAAGTTGTTTTTCGTCAAGCATAGTAGACTTTTGACCATCGTATCGCTCCCTTGCGATTAAGGCTGCTCCAAAGGCACCCATAATACCAGCAATATCTGGTCTAATAGCTTCTGTATTAGCAATCTTTTCAAAACTTCTAAGTACGGCATCATTGTAGAAAGTACCACCTTGTACCACAATTTTATTGCCCAAATCAGAAGCATCTGAAATCTTGATAACCTTATACAAAGCATTCTTTATAACTGAGTAAGCAAGACCTGAAGAAATATCGGCCACAGTAGCGCCTTCTTTCTGTGCCTGCTTAACGTTTGAATTCATAAACACTGTACATCTTGTTCCAAGGTCTGTTGGGTTTGGGGCAAATAATGCTTCCTTTGCAAAGTCCTCCACAGAGTAACTTAGTGAATTTGCAAAAGTTTCAATAAATGAACCACAACCTGATGAACAAGCCTCATTGAGCTGAACTGAATCAATAGTATTATTCTTAATCTTGATGCACTTCATATCCTGCCCACCAATATCTAAGATACAATCCACGTCCGGTTCAAAGAAAGCAGCTGCATAGTAGTGAGCTACGGTTTCTACCTCTCCCTCATCCAAAAGAAGAGCAGCCTTAATTAAAGCTTCACCATAACCAGTTGAACAGCTACGTACAATCTCAGCGCCCTCTGGCAAGATCTTGTAAATATCTTTAATAGCATTAATTATTGTTTGAAGAGGATTACCTTCGTTGCTTGAATAGAAAGAGTAAAGAAGTGTACCATCTTCAGCCACCACGGCAGCCTTTGTAGTGGTAGAACCAGAGTCAATACCTAGGAAGCATTTGCCTTTGTATGAAGCAAGGTCGCCCTTTTTTACATTTGCTTTATCGTGACGAGTCTGAAATTCCTCATACTGTTCTTTAGAGTCAAACAAAGGATCCATACGCTTGATTTCCATAGACATCTGGACACCCTCAGACAACTGCTTATACAAATCTTCAATTTCTACACTCACATCGTCTTTTTTATTCATGGCAGCACCAGTAGCAGCAAACAAGTGTGAGTGCTCTGGAGCCACAATATGTTCATCATCTAAGTTAAGTGTTCTTATAAATGCATTTTTTAGCTCAGGTAGAAAGTGAAGTGGACCGCCAAGGAAAGCAACAGTTCCTCTGATAGGCTTACCACAAGCCAAACCCGAAATAGTCTGATTAACTACCGCCTGGAAAATGGAAGCGGCCAAGTCTTCCTTTGTAGCGCCCTCATTTATTAAAGGCTGAATATCAGTCTTTGCAAATACACCACATCTAGCAGCGATAGCATATATTGATTTATAATCTTTTGCATAATCATTAAGCCCTGAAGCATCAGTCTGTAAAAGGGATGCCATCTGGTCAATAAAAGAACCTGTACCACCGGCACAGATACCATTCATTCTTTGTTCCACACCGTTTGTGAAGTAGATAATCTTAGCATCTTCACCACCTAGCTCAATAGCTACGTCAGTTTGAGGCGCGTAATCCTCCAAAGCAGTAGAAACAGCTACCACCTCTTGCACAAAAGGCACATTCAAATGCTCTGACAATGCAAGTCCTCCTGAACCAGTAATCATAGGTGAAAGTGTAACATTACCCAATTTATCTTTAGCATCTTTTAAAAGCTCTGCCAAAGTTTCCTGAATATTAGCAAAGTGTCTCTTATAGTCAGAAAATAATATTTCATTGTTTTCATCAAGAATTGCAATTTTTACAGTAGTAGAACCGATGTCAATTCCTAAACTATATATGTTTTGATTATTCATAGCAACTTCCCTTTAAAAAAATAGCGCTGTGATTATATAATCATCAGCAACATAAAATAAAATAGATATTATTAATCTCTAAAACGACTAAATTATAGTACAAAACCCCTTAAAATTCAACTACATTTATATAGTAAAAAGTTTGTTTGACAAACCATTTTTAAGTCTTTATACTTTAATATGGTTTAATATATATGGAGGAATAAAATGGCATCAAAATTTGAACAAAAATTTGGAAAATATGCTATCAAAAACCTAACAGTATATTTAATTGGTGGATATGTGATAGGTTATTTGATTTACTTTTTTAATAAAGATTTGTACGCAACGTTGACATTTAACCCATACGAAATTCTTCACGGACAAGTTTGGAGAATAATCACATGGGTTGTTACTATGCCAGAATCTTTGGGAATATTCACTATTATTATGTTATTCCTATATTATTCGCTAGGTAGAACACTAGAACAGACTTGGGGATCATATAGATATAACGTATATCTATTCTCAGGATTCTTATTCACAATAGTGGGAGCATTCATCTTATACTTTGTCTTGCTTTACACAGGTATTCCTATAATGAATCAGGGAATGGTACTAGAGGGTGCGAACAGGACAATAGCTATGGGACAGGTTATTGCTATGTATACTTCTACATACTATATAAACGTGTCTATCTTTTTAGCATTTGCAGCCACATACCCAAATCAGGAATTACTTCTATACTTTATTATCCCAATCAAAATTAAATGGCTAGGTTTAGTATATGTAATATTTATGGGAATTGATGTATTTAGTACATTTAGAAGTCAAGGAATAATTTCAGGAATTTTGGTTCTATCAATGATTATATTCTCATTGATGAATTTCTTAATTTACTTCTTCTTCACACGAAAGAAGATGGGTATAGGTGGAGTAACATTTAAACAAAGGAAAAGAAAGACTCAATACAAACAAAAAGTGAGCCAAGCACAGGCTCATAGTAGATACAAGAATGGCGCTAGACATAAATGTGCAGTTTGCGGAAGAACAGATTTAGATAATCCAAATCTTACATTTAGATTTTGTTCAAAATGTAGTGGAAATAAAGAATACTGTGAAGATCATCTCTTCACACATGAACATAAATAATAAGGAAATATAATGGCACAGAATGAATTTAAAAGGTCAGCAGGAATATTGATGCCGGTTAGTAGTTTGCCATCACCATATGGTATAGGTACTTTTGGCAGTAAAGCATATGAATTTGTAGATCACCTAGAAGCATCGGGTCAAAAGTATTGGCAAGTTTTGCCACTTGGACCTACCAGCTATGGTGATAGTCCATATGCATCTTTTTCTGCGTTTGCAGGAAATCCATATTTTATAGATTTGGATTTTTTAGTAGAAGAAGGGCTTTTAACAAAAGATTTTGTTGAGAGCTTCAAATGGAATTTGGAAGACCAATTTGTGGATTACGGACTTCTATTTGAAAATCGCTATCAAGTTTTAAGAGAAGCTTTCGTGAACAGTGACCATGCTAAAACTGATGAGTTTAAAACATTTGTCAAAGAAAATGATTGGCTAGAAGACTATGCATTGTACCGCGCTTGTAAAACATACTTTGATAATTTATCTTGGGAAGAATGGCCAAAGGATATTAAGTTTAGAAAGAAAGAGGCGCTTGCTAAGTATAAGAAAAAACTAAAGAAGGATATGGACTTTTACAAGTTCCTTCAATTTAAATTCTTTGAGCAGTGGTATGCTTTAAAAGAGTATGCAAATGATAAAGGCATAGAGATTATAGGAGATATCCCAGTATACGTGGCTATGGACTCTGCAGAAGTTTGGGCTAGTCCTAAACAGTTTAAGTTAAACAAAGATTTAGAAGCAGAAGTAGTTTCGGGAGTGCCACCAGACATTTTTTCTGAGTTTGGTCAGAAGTGGGGTAATCCACTTTACGATTGGGCAAAGATGGAAAAGGATGATTTCAAATGGTGGAGAAAACGAATGAGTTTTATGGCCAAGATGTATGATGTCATTCGAATTGACCACTTCTTGGGATTGGTTAAATATTATTCTATTCCTGCAGAGGATTCAAATGCAGTAAATGGTAAGTATTTAAAAGGACCTGGCATGAAGCTTATCAACGCTTTTAATGAGTCAGTAGGTGATAAGAAAATCATTGCAGAGGATTTGGGCGTAGAAATGCTGGAAGCTAAAAAGGTGATTGAAAAGTCAGGGTATCCATCTATGAAAGTTTTGGAATTTGCCTTTGACGGCGATAGAAAAAATCCACACTTACCATTTAACTATAATAACAACATGGTAGTTTATGGTGGAACGCACGACAATGACACTTTAGTTGGATACTTTGGCGATTTACAGTGGTGGGATTTAGAGTATGTGAGAGAGTTCATTGGTGATTCTCACGCTTCAGTGGAAAACATAGTGGACCATATGTTTAGAGAAGCATACAAGAGTGTGGCTAACCTTGTTATATTCCAAATGCAAGATGTTCTAAAGATTGATTCAAAGGGCAGAATGAATGTACCATCTACTTTAGGTACAAACTGGAGATGGCGTATGACGGACAGTGAGTTTACGCCTGAACATATGAGATATCTAAGATATATGTCAGATATTTATGGAAGATTATAGATAGAGAGGAAGATTTAATGGAAAAGAAACCGTTTGTAACACTTGAACAATTACAGGAAATTGAAAAAACATATCCCACACCTTTTCACATTTATGATGAGAAAGGGTTTATGGAAAATGCTAAAAAAGTGAATGAGGCTTTTGCCTGGAACAAAGGATTTAGGGAGTATTTTGCAGTAAAGGCCACACCTAATCCGTTCATTATAAAGAAATTGAAGGAAGCAGGATGTGGAGTGGACTGCTCATCTGAAACAGAACTAATGATTGCAGAGAAACTTGGTTTCCATGGAGATGAAATCATGTATTCTTCTAATGAGACACCAGCGGGAGAGTTTAGATACTGTAACGCTCTAGGTGGAATTATTAACTTAGATGATATTACTTTGATAGAAGATATGGAATCGGAATGTGGCATTCCAGAGACTGTTTGCTGTAGGTATAATCCAGGTGGAGTGTACGAAGTATGCAATGGAATAATGGATAATCCAGGTGATGCAAAGTACGGAATGACCCCAAATCAGATTGTTGAAGCTTTCAAAATTCTAAAGGAGAAGGGTGTTAAGAACTTTGGCGTTCACGCTTTCCTTGCAAGTAATACAGTAACTAATGAGTATTACCCAATGCTTGCTAGAGATATTTTCAAACTTGCAGTAGACCTTAAGAACGAGTGCGGAGTTCACATCGCATTTGTAAATTTATCAGGCGGTGTTGGAATTCCATATACACCTGAGCAGGAACCAAATGATATTATGGTTATTGGTGAGGGTGTGAGACAAGTGTATGAGGAAATATTAGTGCCAGAAGGAATGGACGATGTTGCCATATACACTGAGATGGGACGCTTTATGATGGGACCATATGGTGCGCTTGTGACAAAAGCAGTTCACGAAAAACATATTTACAAAGAATATATAGGTGTGGATGCGTGTGCAGTCAACTTAATGCGTCCAGCTATGTACAATGCATATCATCATATAACTGTTATGGGCAAAGAAGATGCGCCTTGTAACCATATGTATGATATTGTGGGTTCGCTTTGCGAGAATAATGATAAGTTTGCAGTGGACAGACATCTTCCTAAGATAGAAAAAGGAGATTTCATTTATATTCACGATACAGGTGCACATGGCTTCGCAATGGGGTATAATTATAATGGAAGACTAAAAAGTGCGGAGTTGCTTTTAAAGGAGGATGGAACTGTCGAACTAATTCGCAGAGCCGAGACTCCAGAAGATTATTTTGCGACATTCGATTTTTCAGACATTATGAAATAGGAAAGTGTTATGGAATGGTATTATGATTTGTATCTTGGCGAAAAGATAGCTAAGAAAAAGAACAAACTCATATATAAGATTAAGGATGGCAAATTCACACCAAGTACATATGTGATTGCTTTGCCGCGTAATAATCGTGACGTTTTAGAGACCTTTCCTGCAGAAATCCTAAAGCAACAATACTATAAGCAACAAGATTTGTTTATAATCGGTCTCGCCAAAGGAAACGAAGAGGCAAACCAATTAATGCTAGATATAATAATTGAATGTTTTAGAGAGACTGACACAGTAAATGTAAAAGACTTTATATTAGATAGAGAAGAAAAGAAAAACGAAATTAGAGTTATTAAGTACAGATAAGGGACAAGCAGTATTAGATGTTAAGCATTTTATTATTAATATTAAAAATAATAGGAATAATATTACTAGTAATTCTAGGATTAGTATTGCTCGTTTTATTTGTGCCGATTTGTTATAGAGGTGATATTCACTATAGTGATGATGAGTTTAACACTCATTTCAAAGTACACTGGCTGTTCTTTCCAGTTAGGTTTTTGCTTTCTCATGAGGATGATAAACTAAAAATTGAACTTAGAATTTTCGGCTTTGATGTTCTTAAAGAAAAGAAGGAAAAATCAAAAGAAGAGTATGAACCACCATTGGCTGATGTATCTTACGAAAACGAATTAGAATTAGAAGCCATATACGGCGAAGAAAAAGATGAAGAATTAATAGACTTGGTAGATGAGAAATCAGACTTCAGCGAAAAAGAAATGCTAGATCCTAAATTTACATCAGTGGATTACCCAGATGCGGAAATACCAGATATAGAAAAAATAGACACTGGTATCAAAGAGAGCAAATGGCAAAGAATAAAAATTAAATTCAAAAGGAAAAAGAAAAAAGAAGAAGAGAAACCTAAAATTCCTTTGTCGAGGAAAATTAGGGTGGTTGCCATTAGAACTAGATCAAAGACGCTGGTTATACTGGCCCGAAGTGTCAAAGCAGCTGAAACTGCTATGAAGAAGGTACAAGTGATCTTTGAAAAGATTAACGAGTACATCAAATTTATAAAAAGAAAATCTACTAGAAGAACATTTAAGAAAACTATGTCTCTT
>CAJOMD010000034.1 GCA_905235555.1 uncultured Eubacterium sp. | reverse complement strand
GGCCACTAGAATGTCTACTTATCAGGAGTTACGAACAAAATTTGCGGTATGTATAGATGGTGATGATTGGGTGGAGCCAGATTATTTAAAACATTTAGTAGATGCGCAGAAAAAGTATGATGCAGATCTAGTTATTTCAAATGTAATTGTATATAACGTCAAAGGGGAAGAATTCTACAGATTTCCATATCGCAAGAAAGAATTATTTTATAAAGAAGATTACTATACTATTCTTCCGAACTTGC
Source organism: uncultured Eubacterium sp. (assembly GCA_905235555.1). GTDB lineage: Bacteria > Bacillota > Clostridia > Lachnospirales > Lachnospiraceae > Eubacterium_G. Next base: position 12,975 of record CAJOMD010000034.1, on the reverse strand, counting down.
TAGCTGAGGACAGATTGAGTTATATGGTTGGAAAATTATATAAATCTGAGCTATTAAAAGAAATAGAAGTGGGAGAGGAAGATATGGGTGAAGACACAAGGACAGTCACTCAGTATCTTATGAAAACAAATAATTTGGTGGTTATAGATGAGTACGACTATCACTACATCAAATATAGTGAGAGAACAATCACTGCTACATTGGGGAATAATTGTTTTTATAAAATTTGGGGGATCAACAAATTTGTATATGATTTAATGAAACAAAACAATTTGTTAAGTGATGAAATGATTAAAGAGATTGATTTTAGAATATTAGGGGCAACTGTGTTTTCTTTGAACCGTATTTTATATAACGAAGATACTATAGAAGAAAAATTAATATTAGCTGATGAAATAATTGATAGTAAAGAATATGTGACATCATATAATAGGCAAAAGAAAAATAAGAATTTAAAATATTTAGATGCAAAGCCTATTGCTCCAGGGAAGGGAGCAAAGTATATTAAGAAAAAATTGTGGGGAGTTAAATTTAGAGTAGCCAAATATCGCATAAAACAATTACTGCTTAAACCATTAAAAAAGAAAAGCAATAAATAATGATATACTAAAAATATAAAGCATACAGTTTGATTACCTAATAAATTACAATGCCTAGATGCTAATTAATTTGCATCTAGGCATTTTCGATTTCTTGATATAATTATTTCTATGAGTTATAATTTTAAGTTAGTGTGAAGAGCATTATTATTATAGGGGGGGTAATGCTTTAATTGGGAAACAATGTATCAGTAATCATATCAGTTTTTAAGAGACTAGACAGAGTTGCAAGATGTCTGGATAGTTTTGATAAACAAAAAAATAAAAATTTTGAAATGATATTAGTGTGCCATAATGATATATATAATGAAATGGCCAAATTGTCGAAAAAGTACAGAATGAATATAAAACTTATTTCTACGAGCGAGTTCGGAATATCCATTTATAGGAATTTGGGAATTAAAAATAGTAAATGCGATTACATTGCTTTTGTAGATGACGATGATTATGTGTCTGATAGATATATTGAAGTACTTTTAAATGAGATGAAAGATGATGTATCTATGACTATGTGCAATTATATGTCTAAATTTGAAGATGAAACTATAGTGCAAACTTATGAGATGAGCAATAAAGTATATACGGCTGAAGAACTAATAAATCATATGTACGGTAAAGTAGACCAATATAATGGCTTTGTTTGGAATAAACTTTTTAGAAGAAAAATAATAATAGATAATAATATTAGGTTTGATGAAAATATTTCATTAAATGAAGATAGACTGTTTATAGTAACTTATTTGCTAAGTTTAAGAAAAAATAGCAAAATAAAATATAATGCAGAAACTCTTTATTCTTATATACAACATAAAGGCAGTATAACTGGAAAATTAAAAAGAGGAGAATTAGAAGAACAAAGAGCTGTATCTGAAATAGAATCATTCTCTCAATCTGAAGCTATGTTAGAAAATAATGAAGGAATAATAGACAAGTTAGTTTATGAGAGTGTAGAAAGATCAATCAGATTGTTGAGATTGTTAAAACATAATACTAAAGAGTCGAGAAAAATTGAGAAATATTTAAGAAGAATGAGACATAAATATCGTCATTTGTTTAGTAGGAAAAGAAGATTACAAATGTTTATATATGAGCATTATAACTTGAGGACGATGCTGATAAATTTGAGAGGAAGAACGTATTAGAAATATAGGTTTAATATGGAACAAAAGTGGACATATGAAATCAAGCCAAAAACTAAATTATTTGACTTGCAATTAAGAGAAATATGGAAATATAGAGATCTTATTTGGCTGTTTGTTAAACGTGATTTTACTACACGTTTTAAACAGACCATCCTAGGACCAACATGGTTTATTATTCAACCGTTATTTACGGCTGCTATGCAGGCGTTTGTTTTTGGCGATATTGCGAATATGAAACTTCCTGTTTCAGGTGTTTCACATTTTCTATTCTATATGGTAGGTAATGTTCCGTGGATGTATTTTTCCACATGCCTAACCAATACATCTAATACATTTGTTCAAAATGCCAACGTTTTTGGAAAAGTGTATTTTCCAAGGATGACCATTCCTATATCATCTGTCATATCATCAATGGTTAATTTTGTGGTTCAAATGTTGCTTGTTATATTATTTTCAATTTTGTTCCTATTTAGAGGATCTAATGCTCATTTGACGTGGGCTGTATTATTAACTCCTATATTAGTAATACAAATGGCTATGTTGGGATTAGGGTTTGGAATAATTATTTCATCTATGACCACTAAGTATAGAGATTTGCAGGTTATGGTTTCATTTGGTGTTCAACTATGGATGTATGCAACACCAGTTATTTATGCTGCTTCTACTCTTAGTGATAATTTATATACATTAATTATGCTTAATCCAATGTCTCCTATAGTAGAATTTATGAGGTATGGATGGTTAGGAGTAGGTGACCAACCATTCTTTTTCTGGGGAATAAGTTGGATAACAACAATTGTTGTTTTATTTATAGGAATTACTATGTTTAATAAAGTAGAAAAAACATTTATGGATACTGTTTAATGGAGAATTTTATGAACAATAAGAGTCTTGCAATAAAAATAGAAGATATAAAAAAACAGTATAGGTTAGGTGTAATAGGTGGAGGCACATTAAGAGGTGACCTTCAAAGTTGGTGGGCTAGAAAAACTGGCAAGGAAGATCCTAATGTAAAAATTGGCAGTAAGATTTATAAGAAAAATGAAAAATTTATGGCACTAGATGGCATAGATCTAGAGATATATGAGGGCGAGAGATTAGGCATAATTGGTCATAATGGTGCCGGAAAGTCTACACTTTTAAAAATTCTATCTAGAGTAACAGCGCCCACAGAGGGCGTGATAAAAGTAAATGGAAGAATATCTTCTATGTTGGAAGTAGGTACTGGATTTAATCCTGAGTTAACCGGCAGAGAAAATATTTATCTTAATGGTGCAATACTTGGAATGACTAGAACTGAAGTATCTAAAAAGATAGATGATATTATTGAATTTTCAGAGTGTAGTCAATTTATTGACACACCAGTTAAACGTTATTCATCTGGTATGTATGTAAAATTGGCTTTTGCCGTGGCAGCTCACTTAGATTCTGAAATTTTAATTATGGATGAAGTATTAGCTGTAGGCGATATGGCTTTTCAAAACAAATGCCTAGCCAAGATGAATGAAGTGTCCCGTAAAGAAGGAAGAACTATTCTTTATGTAAGCCATAATATGAACACCATTAGAACACTATGCAATAGATGCATTGTGTTAAATGAAGGAAAAATTATTTATGATGGCGATGTAGATAAGGCCATAGAAATATATTTGGCCAAGGGACTAGATTTAGATTTAATTAGAGATCATTATAAATATGATAATAGTTATAGAAATTTAAATGGGAATCATAGTGATTTACGAATAGAAGAACTAGAACTTAAAAATTCAGACTTGGTATGTGGTGTTACATTTCCATTAAAATTGAAAGTTTCATCAAAAGAAGAATGCAAGAATGTGTTCTTTAGATTTGAGTTCATTCCTACTATCACATCTATTAGGTCTACTACTATGTTTTCAGATAATAAAGTCCATTTTAAAGATAATGAGACTAAAGAATTATCGTTTGAAATAGACACTACGCATTTAGTTCCTACTAGGTATCAAGTAGATGTAGTGGCATTTACTACTGATGAATTTGGAAGAGATTGTCAACTAGAAGGAGTATTTCCTGGATTTTTCTTTGAGTTAAATGAAAATCCAAATGAAATTCCATTACAGTGGAGAATATTTAATTGGGGCAGTGTACGTTTACAGGATGCCAAATTGAAAGACGACTAATTAAAACGATGTTAAGAGTTAAATAAGATGAAAAATATTATTAGATTAAAAAAAAGCGAAATAATGGGGAGATTAAAGAAAACCCCTCAACTGCCAGTAGAAGCTCCTGTGGATTTTGTTGTGACATGGGTAGACGATAGTGATGAATTATGGCAAAAAGAAAAAAACAAGTACGATAACAATTTAGAAGGCAATGGACCTGAAAGATATAGAGATTGGAATCAATTAAAATATTGGTTTAGAAGTGTAGAGAAGTATGCTCCATGGGTTAGAAAAATACATTTTGTGACATATGGTCATTACCCTGAATGGCTCAATTTAGAAAATGAAAAAATTAATTTAGTTAATCATAAAGATTTTATTCCACAAAAATATTTACCTACTTTCAATAGTAATGCCATAGAATTAAATTTATGTAGGATAGAAGGACTATCCGAACAGTTTGTATATTTTAATGATGATATGTATTTAAATAGACCTACAGAAAAAGAAGATTTTTTTAGTGGTGGCAAACCTAAATATTGTAATGAGGCTATTCCGTATAGACACTATAGGAAGAAAGAAATATTTGATTACTCACTATTCAATACTATAGGGCTTGTGAATGACTATTTTGATATAACAAGGGTCATGTATAATAATCCTGAAATTTGGTTTAATAAAAAAAATAAGAGTTCACTTAAATATCATCGATTATCGTTTAGAGATAATTATTTGTATGGTATGGCTTTCACACATCTTGGAATGCCTATGAAAAAGTCTACTATGGAAATGGTCTGGAAAACTTTTGGTGATGAGTTAGATGAAACTAGTCAAAATAAATTTAGAACACCTTTTGATATTTGGCAACAAATTTTTCACTTATGGGATATAATGAATGGAAATTGTTATCATGTTAATCATAATTATTTTGGAAAGTTATATGAAAATTTAAAGGGTCAATTAGATTTAATTAGAGAAGACATTATTAATGAGAAATCCTTAATGATTTGCTTGAACGATTCGGCTGATTTAAATGAAAATGATTTTAATTATGTTAAATCAGAGATAGATAAAATATTTATGGAAAAATATCCGAACAAATCCAGCTATGAAAAATAAATAGGAATTTACTTAATTTGAATTTTCGGTATAAAAATGTTATACTTTTTAGGTTAGTTATAAGTTTATATGTGTAGTTGTGCTATCGCACGGTACATCAGTATTTATAGCATTTGGAGGTGTTTTAATGGATACAAAAACATGTATAAAAACGAGAAGAAGTGTCCGCAAATTTACGGATGCGCCAGTGTCAGATGATACCATCAAAGAACTGGTTGGTTGTGCGTCATACGCACCTTCTTGGAAAAACACGCAAACAACACGTTATATACTAATCAAAGATCCAGAAATAAAAAAACAACTAGCTGAGGAATGTTGTGCAGAGCACAACGCAGGCATTATAAATGGATCAGCAGCACTTGTTGCTACATTGATTGTGGATAAACGTTCAGGCTTTGAGAGAGACGGCAGTTTCTCCACAGTTCGCAAGGATAATTGGCAAGCGTTCGATAATGGAATCGCCACTCAAACATTTTGTCTTGCGGCAGCAGAAGAGGGCTTGGGCACAGTAATAATGGGGTTGTATGATATAGAAAAAGCTACAAACATTTTACAGGTTCCCGAGGGACAGTTGCTGATGGCACTAATCGCAGTTGGTCATCCAGCTGATGAGCCACCGGTTCCAAAGAAAAAGACTGTAGAAGAGTTATTAACTATTAAATAGGAGGAAAAAGAGAATGAGAGCAGAATGGGAAGGATTTAATAACGGCGCTTGGCAAAAAGAGATCAACGTCAGAGATTTTATTCAGAAGAACTACACACCGTATGATGGTGATGAAAGTTTTTTAGCAGGTCCTACAGGCGCTACTAAGGAACTTTGGAAAGAGACTCTTGAACTTCAGAAGAAGGAAAGAGAAGCAGGCGGAGTTTTAGATATGGACACAAAGGTTGTTCAGACTATCACTAGCCACGAAGCAGGTTATATCGATAAGGATAAAGAAACTATCGTAGGTTTCCAGACTGATAAGCCATTTAAGAGAGGTCTTCAAGTAAACGGTGGTATCCGTATGGCAATGAAGGCTTGTTCAGACAACGGCTATGAAGTGGACCCTGAGGTAGTAGATTTCTATACAAACTATAGAAAGACACACAACGCTGGTGTATTTGACGCATATACTCCAGAGATCAGAACTTGTCGTTCAAACCATATCGTAACAGGTCTTCCTGATGCATATGGACGTGGACGTATCATTGGTGACTACAGAAGAGTAGCACTTTATGGTATTGACAGACTAATCGAAGACAAAAAGCAACAGAAGGCTGACACAGATCTTATGACTATGACAGCTGATGTTATCAGAGATAGAGAAGAATTTTCAGAGCAGTTAAGAGCTTTAGATGAATTAGCTAAGTTAGGTGATATCTATGGATTTGATATCAGAAAGCCGGCTAAGAACGTACAGGAAGCTATCCAGTGGACATACCTTGGATACCTAGCAGCAGTTAAAGAGCAGAATGGTGCTGCTATGTCACTTGGACGTACATCTACATTTATCGACTGCTACGCAGAAAGAGATTTAGCAAACGGAACATTTACTGAAGAGCAGATTCAGGAATTCATTGATCACTTTATCATGAAGTTAAGATGTATTAAGTTTGCACGTACTCCAGAGTACAACCAGATTTTTGCTGGTGACCCAGTTTGGGTAACAGAGTCAATCGGTGGTGTTGGTATTGACGGACGTCACATGGTTTCAAAATCATCATTCAGATATCTACACACACTAGAGAACTTGGGCGCAGCTCCAGAGCCAAACCTAACAGTTCTTTGGTCAACAAGACTTCCAGATGCATTTAAGAAATATTGTGCTAAGATTTCTATCGGATATTCTTCAGTTCAGTACGAGAATGATGACTTAATGAGAGTTACACACGGTGATGACTACGGTATTGCTTGTTGTGTATCTTCAATGAGAATTGGTAAGGAAATGCAGTTCTTCGGAGCTAGAGCTAACCTTGCTAAGTGTCTACTATACGCTATCAACGGTGGTGTTGACGAGAAGACTAAGGTTCAGGTAGGACCTAAGTATAGACCTATTACATCTGAGTACCTAGACTACGACGAAGTAATGGAAAAATTTGACGATATGATGAAGTGGCTAGCTAAGGTATACGTAAGTGCCCTAAACTGCATCCATTACATGCACGATAAATACTGCTACGAGAGAGTTCAGATGGCTCTTCATGACGCAGAGGTTAAGAGATGGTTTGCTACTGGTGTGGCTGGTCTTTCCATCGTTGCTGATTCACTTTCAGCTATCAAGAACGCTAAGGTTAAAACTATCAGAGATGAAGACGGTTTAGTAGTAGATTACGAGATTGAGGGAGATTTCCCTAAATATGGTAACGACAACGACGAAGTGGACGAACTAGCAGTAGAAATCGTTAATAAGTTTATGAGTTACCTAAGACAACAGCACACATACAGAGATGGTATTCCTACACAGTCTATTCTTACTATTACATCTAACGTTACATATGGTAAGAACACAGGTAACACACCTGACGGACGTAGAGAAGGTAAGCCATTTGCTCCAGGTGCTAACCCACTACATGGTAGAGACACTCACGGTGCTGCATCATCATTAGCATCAGTTGCTAAGATTCCATTTATGAATGCACAGGATGGTATTTCAAATACATTTACTATCATCCCTGATTCATTAGGAAAAGATGACAAAGTGATCGCTGGCGACTTGGACGCTGACGAGCTGGGCATCGATTTAGAAGAAGTGACTAAATAATAAAGAGATAAACTTAGGCGAGGTCACTTTGGCTTTGCCCAAGACAAAGGTGTAACATGGTAGGTAAGCTTCATTCATTAGAAAGTTTTGGTACAGTAGATGGTCCGGGCATCAGACTCGTAGTCTTTCTAAAAGGTTGTCCAATGCGCTGTGCGTACTGTCATAATCCAGATACATGGACTATGGAGGGCGCCAAAGATATAACAGTGGACAGAATAATGGAAGAGTACGAGAAGAAGAAACCTTTCTACAAAGAAGGTGGAATTACAGTGACTGGTGGCGAGCCACTTATGCAGTTAGATTTCATAACTGAACTGTTTACTGAAGCTCATAAAAGAAAGATTCATACTTGCTTAGATACTTCAGGAGCCCCATTCAAACCAGACGATGAAGAGTATTTGGAGAAGATTGATAAGCTCTTAGAAGTTACAGACTTGGTGATGTTAGACATTAAGCATATAGATCCTAAAAAACACAAGGAACTAACTAAGAGACCTAATGATAACATACTAAAGTTTGCCGAGTACCTTAACGAAAAAGATGTTACCATTTGGATAAGACACGTGGTGGTTCCAGGCATCACAGATGACGAAGAGTCGCTACTTGACTTAGGCAGATTTATTGGTAAACTTAAAAATGTAAAGGCACTCGATGCACTCCCATATCACGATATGGGCAAAACTAAATATGAACAACTGGGTATCGAATATCCACTAGAGGGTGTGGAACCGGCTACCAAAGAACAAGCAATGGAAGCTAGGGAAACTATCTTAAAGGGATTTAAAGAATCCAGATTAGAACTAAAGAAACAGGTCCAAGAAGCTAAGAAAGCTCAGGCCGAAGATAAGAATGATTCTACAGAAACTGAAGAGTCGAAAGAAGATAATAATTCAAAAGACACAGAAGTGAAAGAAGAATCGAACGAAGATTAGGAGGAAAAAGTTATGGCAAGCAATAATAAAGTTGATAACTTAGTAGCTTTACTAGATGGTTATGCAGAAGAAGGTGGACATCACCTTAATGTAAATGTTTTAGAGAAAGATACACTACTAGATGCTCAGAAGCATCCAGAAAAGTATCCACAGCTTACAATCAGAGTTTCAGGATACGCTGTTAACTTCATCAAGCTAACAAAAGAGCAGCAGGATGACGTTATTTCAAGAACATTCCACGCTAAGCTTTAAGCAATAGTGTGATATAGAAAAAATGAGGTTGGCAAATGCCAACCTCATTTTTATAAAATATGGTATAATTATTCGCGATGAAAGAAATCACAAACATATTACAAAAAATAGATAATATAGTATGGGGCCTGCCATTGATTATTATTATAATAATGACAGGTCTATTTTTGACCATTCGTTTAAGAGGCCTACAGATTAGAAAACTAGGCACAGCCTTCAAACTTATTTTTAAAGAAGAAAAAGATGGAAAAGGCGAAGTCAGCAGTTTTGGAGCACTTTGTACTGCGCTATCGGCCACTATAGGAACTGGAAATATAGTAGGTGTGGCAACAGCCATTGGAATACTAGCTGGTGGACCAGGAGCGCTCTTTTGGATGTGGATAGCAGCATTGCTTGGAATGGCCACAAAGTATGCCGAAGGATTCTTAGCCATCAAGTATAGACACATTGATGAAAAAGGTCATGTGTTAGGTGGACCTTTCTACTACATAGAAAAAGGTATGGGACAAAAGTGGAAGTGGCTCGCAAAACTGTTTGCTATTTTTGGTTCATGCGTGGCTTTGTTTGGAATAGGAACGTTTACACAGGTAAATGGTATTGCAAACTCGGCTAAAACTATTTTTGATCCGAACCTAAAACATACAGTAAGTATTTTCGGACGCGAGTATTCATGGGCAGTGATAATAGTGGCTATTGTGTTGACTATAGTAGTGGCATTAGTGATTATAGGTGGAATAAAAAGAATTGCGCTAGCTTCAGAGATAGTGGTCCCATTTATGGCAGGACTATATATTATATCTGTAATAACTCTTATTATTTGTAATATTACAAAGCTACCAGCGGCTATTGGCGAAATATTTAGTTATGCATTCGGGTTTAAAGCGATAGCGGGAGGCACTCTAGCATCCATTGCTATTGCTATGCGAATGGGTGTGGCTAGAGGAATCTTTTCTAACGAGGCCGGTTTAGGTTCTGCCCCTATAGCAGCAGCTGCGGCCAAGACAAAGGAACCTGTTAGGCAGGGACTAATATCTATGATAGGAACTTTCGTAGATACAGTAGTAGTTTGTACTATGACAGGATTAGCTATTGTTATAACAGGAGTGTGGAGAGATAAAAGTTTAGAGGGAGTGGAAGTTACTATCAAGGCCTTTCAAAAAGGAATTACATTTATCCCAAATAATGTAGCTGCTATCATGTTAATGATATGTTTGATTTTCTTTGCCTTCACATCAATTATAGGATGGAATTATTACGGCGAAAGATGTATAGAATATTTAACGAACAAGAATAAGATTTTGATGGTGGCATATAGATGTGTTTTTATAGCAGCAATTTTTATAGGCCCATATTTGACGGTGACTGCTATTTGGACTATCACAGACATTTTCAATGGGTTAATGGCGATACCGAATATTATTGCGCTACTAGCGCTTAGTCCTATTATTGTTGTAGGGACGAGAGAGTATTTAAATAAAAATAAAAAGATAAAGTAAAAAATCTTAAAGAATATGATAGTAGATTTGCAAAAATAAAAATGCAAATCTACTATTTTTATTATATAATTGTTGTAACTGTGGAGTAGTGAGAGGGTTGGTATATGAATAATATAGTTTCAAATTTAATTCTATACGGAGATTTACCAGAGGATTCCATTTTAATGGAGTTGTCTGCTGTGTTTAGTGAGTTCAATTCTAAAAAGTATGACGCAGACGATTTAAGAGCAAGAGTTTACCATCAAGTAAAAAGAATCTTGGATGTGTCTACAGATTACGGTTTCGATGACAATCTTTGGCACAACTATTTGACATACCTTCTTATTACTACAGAAAATTCATTTAGTTTGACTTGTGAGAAAGTGGGTGCATCTGAGGGTAGTGTAAATGATTTTGCAAAGAATGACTTTAAACAATTCAAGAAATTGTTTGACTTTGATTTTAGCAAGATAGAAAAAGAACTAGATATAGATTGCTTCAGTAAGATTGAAGATTATACAGCAATACATAAGCCAGAGTTTATGTACAACAAAAATGTGAGCGAGAAAGTTCGAGCACTTAGTAAGAAACTAGAAGATACTAAAGATGAGAATGAATTCTTTGACGCAGTTTCAGGATTCTACAAAGATTACGGTGTTGGAATGTTTGGTTTAAATAAAGCATTTAGACTTGAGTATACAGACGGCAAACTTGGATTTAAGCCAATCAACAATATGGAGCAAGTAACACTAGATGATTTGATTGGGTATGAGATTCAAAAGAAGAAACTTATTGCTAACACTGATGATTTTGTGGAAGGCAGACGCTGCAACAACTGCTTGCTGTTTGGCGATAGCGGCACTGGCAAGTCCACTAGCATTAAGGCTATAGTTAATCAATACTACGACAAAGGCCTTAGAATGATTGAGATTTACAAGCATCAGTTTAAGGATCTTTCAAATGTAATTGCCCTACTTAAAAATAGAAATTATAAGTTCATCATATATATGGACGATTTAAGTTTTGAGGATTTTGAGACAGAGTATAAATTCCTTAAGGCTGTGATAGAAGGCGGAGTGGAGACTAAGCCTGACAACATTTTGATTTACGCTACATCTAACAGACGTCACATCATCAAAGAACAATGGAGCGACAGAGATGATATGGTAGTGGAAGACGGACTTCACCAGTCAGATACTATGGAAGAAAAACTTTCACTTGTTTATAGATTTGGCGTTACTATCAGTTTCTCAAAGCCTTCGCAGAAGGAATATTTTGAGATAGCAAAAGAACTTTGTAAAAGAGAGGGAGCTAATCTTCCTGATAAAGAAATAGAAGAAGAGGCTAATAAGTGGGAGTTGGCTCATGGTGGCTTGTCTGGAAGGACAGCTAGACAGTTTGCAAACTATATGGCGGCTAAGTTTGAAAAAGAATAAACAATTAGGTTAAAGGAAGAAAAACATAACAAACTAGACATAAGAGGATACCAATGAAGAATACTTACAAGTTTGGGGACATCCCAGTAGAAATTGAATATAGAGGTGACTACTTCAAAGAAAAGGGAAAGGATTATATTACAGATGAAGAACCCCTGTTTTCTCTCTTTGCCACAGACGAAGATTTAGAGTATGAGCAAGACCATTCGGAAGAAGGTGTTGAGTGCTCGAAACCGTATCTAGAATATATTGCAATATATAGATTGTTCTGTGAAAAAGCTATAGAGTACGGAGTAGTTTTGTTTCACAGTAGTGTGGTGGAATTGGATGGAGAGTGCTATTTATTCGCGGCAAAGAGCGGTACTGGGAAATCTACGCACACTAGAATGTGGCGAGAAGTTTTTAATGATCGCGCAGTAATGATTAATGACGATAAGCCACTGATTAGAAAGATAGGTGGAAAATTTTATGCATACGGAACTCCTTGGGATGGAAAACATGAATTATCTGTAAATAAAAAATCCCCTATCAAAGCAATTTGCTATATTGAAAGAGGAGAGAAAAATGAAATAGAAAAAGGTGATATGGTAAACACCACTTATAAACTTATTGCGCAAGTTTATAGACCAAGAAACGAAGAGGGAACAATAAAAGTTTTGGATTTTGCAGATAGTATGTTAAAATCAATTCCAATGTATGAAATGAAATGCAATATTTCACATGAGGCAGCACAGATGGCATACGATGCTATGAAGAATGACTAGAAAATTTTTAGGAGAAAGATATGAAGATAAGAGATGGATTTATATTAAGAGAAGTGGGTGGACAGCCCGTAGTGGTAGCAGTGGGATCTGCTAGCCAGTATTTTAATGGAATGGTTAGATTGAATTCAACCAGTGAGTTTTTATTTGAAAAATTACAGAAGGAAACATCAGAAGATGAACTAGTGAAAGCGGTAGTAGAAAAATACGAGGTGGACGAAGAGACAGCTAGAAAAGATGTCCAGTCCTTTGTAGAAACTTTAGTGAGACCGGGGATTATTGAAGAATAAAATACCATACTAAAAATATATACTTATAAACGTTAATGAACCTTGATATACTACGCATATCAAGGTTTTATTATATATTGACAT
>CAJOMD010000033.1 GCA_905235555.1 uncultured Eubacterium sp. | reverse complement strand
TTCTGCGTAATTCATAGTAGAAATTATAAAACAAATGAGATTAAAAATAAAGATAGAATAAGTAATTGTTGACAAGTTAGTTAAGACTAACTAAAATAGTATTGAGTGATATTTCGTATAATGGTAAAATTACTATTTAGTAAGAGTATTTAATACGAAAGGAAACTATTATGAGCAAAATTGATACAAAATGCGTACAAGGTGGATACACACCAGGAAATGGAGAACCAAGACAGGTACCTATTTACCAGTCCACTACATGGAAATATGACACTAGCGAGGATATGGCCAAACTTTTTGACCTAGAAGCAGCTGGATACTTTTACACTAGACTTCAAAATCCTACTAATGATCTAGTGGCTGCAAAGATAGCCGAGATGGAAGGTGGAACAGCAGGTATGCTTACATCATCTGGACAAGCAGCAAACTTCTTTGCACTATTCAATGTGTGCGAGAGTGGAGATCATATCGTATCTTCATCAGCCATATATGGTGGAACTTTCAATTTGATTGAAGTTACCATGAAGAAGATGGGAATTGATGTAACATTTGTATCGCCTGATGCTTCAGAAGAAGAAATAGCAGCAGCTATTCAGGATAATACAAAGGCAGTCTTTGGAGAGACCATTGCTAATCCGGCTCTTACAGTATTAGACATTGAAAAGTGGGCTAGAGTAGCTCATGACCATGGAGTCATATTTGTCATTGATAACACGTTCCCTACACCAGTTAACTGTAGACCTATAGAGTGGGGTGCAGATATCGTCACACACTCTACTACAAAGTATATAGATGGACATGGAGTAAGTGTAGGTGGTGCAATAGTGGAAGCTGGTAAATTTGACTGGATGGCTCACGCAGATAAATATCCTGGACTAACTACTCCGGATGAATCATATCACGGAATTACTTACGCTAATCAGTTCGGCAAAGAAGCTGCATTTATCACAAAATGTACAGCGCAGCTAATGAGAGATTTAGGAAGTATTCAATCTCCGCAGCATGCGTTCTATATAAACAATGGACTAGAATCACTTCACGTTCGTATGCCAAAACATGTTGAAAATGGACAGGCAGTGGCAGAATTCTTAAATTAAATGACCATCCAAAGGTTAAGTCAGTTACATATTCTGGACTTCCAAGTGACAAGTATTACGAAATCGCTCAGAAGTATTTGCCAAATGGTGGTTGCGGAGTTGTATCATTTGAAATAGACGGCGGAAGAGAAGTGGCTGAGAAATTTATGAAGAGTCTTAAACTAATCGCTATTGAGACTCACGTGGCTGATGCTAGATCGTGTTGTCTAAATCCTGCTACATCTACCCATAGACAGTTAACAGACAAACAGTTAGAGGAAGCAGGCATCCCGGCAGGATTAGTTAGAGTTTCTTGCGGACTTGAGGCAAAGGAAGATTTGGTAGCAGATATAAAGCAAGCATTAGAACAAATATAAAATAGGGGCCGATTTATTCGCCCCTTTAATTTTGAGGTATCAATATGAGTGAAGAAAAGAAAACTTGTGGATGTGCAAATCACGAACATGAGCATAATCATAATCATAATCATAATCACAACCACGGAACTTGCGGTTGCCACGACGATGGTTGTGGATGCGAACATGAACATGGTTCAAACAAAATAATAATAGCAAGAATTATTACAGCTGTTGTTTTGACGGTTATTCTTGAAGTGCTAGAAGCCAAAGGATTGCTTCCAGAAAACGTTTGGATTAAGAAAGCATTTTACTTAGTGCCATATTTGATGGCAGGATATGACATTATCTTTGGCGCTTTCAAAGGACTACTTAAGAAGCATATCTTTGACGAAAACTTTTTAATGTCGATTGCTACTATCGGCTGTTTTGCCTTGGGCGAAGAACTAAGAGAGTGCGTAATGGTAGTAGTGCTTTTCCAAATTGGCGAATTGTTTGAACACTACGCAGTTGGTAAGAGTAGAGATAGCATCAGTAATCTTATGGATATAAGACCTGACTATGCAAATATAAAAGTGGAAGGCGAGATAAAGCAGGTGGATCCACACGAGGTAAAGAAAGGCGACGTTATTATTGTGGAGCCTGGCGAGAAAGTTCCTATCGATGGAATTGTGGTAAGTGGAACATCTACGCTTGATACAGCAGCGCTTACTGGTGAGAGTGCGCCGGTGGACGTGGCTGAGGGCGACGAAGTAATAAGCGGAACTATAAACGTAAATGGTGTTATTGAAATAAAGACTACAAAAGAGTTTGGCGAGTCCACAGTTTCAAAGGTATTAGAACTGGTAGAAAATGCTGACGACAAAAAGGCCGATTCGGAAAATTTCATCACAAAATTTGCGAAGTATTACACACCAATCGTTTGTGCGTTGGCTTTGGCGGTGGCTGTTATTCCACCTATTGCCAATTTGATTATGAGCCAGGACCCATCATGGAGAAACTGGGCGTATAGAGCGCTTACATTCTTGGTAATCAGTTGTCCATGTGCGATGGTTATCAGTATTCCACTAAGCTTCTTTGCAAGTATTGGTGGTGCGAGCCGTCAGGGTATTTTGGTTAAAGGTTCTAACTTTATGGAGAGTCTAGCTAAACTTAAATATATAATGTTTGACAAGACCGGAACTATGACAAAGGGCGTATTTGAAGTAAACGGTGTTCACCAAAACAGTTTGGACGACGATGAGTTGATAGAACTAGCAGCATTAGCAGAGATTCACTCAAGTCATCCTATTAGCAAGTGCTTGATAGATGAGAGCGAAAAGCGCGGTAGAGCCCTCGACAAAGAACGTGTGAAAGATGTACAAGAATTAGCTGGATTTGGAATTGAAGCTAAGATTGATGATAAGACTATCTTGGTGGGAAATGACAAATTGATGACTAACAAAAATATTGATTATAAATCATGCCACGATGATATTGGAACAGTGGTGCATGTGGCTATAGATGGAACATATGCTGGGCACATCTTGATTTGCGATGTATTAAAAGACACAGCAGAGGCGGCAGTTAAAGGACTTAAGAAATACGGCATAAAAAAGACTATCATCCTTACTGGCGATGCAAAGAATGTGGCAGACGATGTTGCAAAGACTTTGGGGGTGGATGAAGTGTACGGTGAACTTCTTCCAAACGAGAAAGTGGATAAGGTGGAAGAAATCCTTGCTTCTAAAGAAAAGAAAGAGACTGTCGGCTTTGTGGGTGACGGTATAAACGATGCTCCAGTGCTAGCAAGAGCAGATGTAGGCATTGCTATGGGCGCTCTAGGATCAGATGCAGCTATAGAAGCAGCAGACGTAGTATTGATGGATGATGAACCACTAAACATTCTAAAGTCGGTTAAGATTGCTAGAAAATGTATGCGCATAGTATATGAAAACATTTACTTTGCCGTAGGCATCAAGGTAATTTGTATGGCGCTAAGTTTCTTTGGAGAGATTCCAATGTGGCTTGCTGTTTTTGCTGATGTAGGAGTAATGGTTATTGCTGTTATCAACGCGATGAGAAATATGATTAAGGTAAAAGTATAAAAAAGATTTATTTAGGCGTAAAACCACATTATATTGTGGTTTTATGTTTTTTTTATTGCATAAATATACAATACTTGGTAAAATTGTAATGGAATTAATTCCGGAAAAATTCATTAATGAAAAGGAGAAAAATGTTATGAAATTTTCAAACGCAGCTAAAGGTGTGAGCAAAATTTTCACAGCTGAAATACTAGGTCTTATTTCTTATGTACTACTAGGAATTGGTAGTATATCAGTAATAGGAGCAGCTGTGAGTAGCGGAGATAAAGTGTCAAAAGCAGCAACTGGTACTATTGTAGGTGGAGGAGTTCTAGCTACTATAGGCGCAATCATTATGATTGTTGGTGCAATCATTAACATCGTAGGTTTAGTACAAGCAGGAAAGGATGAACCATTCTTTAAATATGCATTATATGCCATGATTATTTTCTTTATTTTCTCATTGATTGTAAATTTTGTAATGAGTGCATCAGGCTACAATTACAATGGTTATGCGAATAGCGGTGAAACACTAATTAACTTGATTGTGAATGTCCTAGTTATCCAGGGTATCATTAACCTTGCTAACGCTAAACAGAATGCAAAAGTTGCATCAAAGGGATTATTAATCTTTAAGTTAATCATCGCTGTTGCTATTCTAGAAATAATAGCTTCTATCATTGGAGCAGTAACTCAGAGTACTGCAGCAGCAGTTGTTGTATTAGCATTAGCGCTAGCAGCACTTGTACTTGGTATCGTTAGATACATCATGTATTTGTCAATGCTATCAAATGCTAAGAAGATGTTAGCAGATGATGCTGAATAAATAACATAATATTAATACTTAATAAAAGAGACTGGTTTATGATATGTACCCCTTTCACTGGATGTCCAGTAAAAGGGGTACATATCATTTATGCCAGTCTTTTTTATTGCAAAAAAAGTACAAAGTTAGGGCAAAATTATGTATAATATATAAGGATTTTTGAAGGAGACATCATGGACAAAAGTAAAATCAGAAATTTTTGTATAATTGCGCATATAGACCACGGCAAGTCTACGCTAGCAGACCGCATCATTGAGATGACAGGTCTTTTAACTGAGCGTGAAATGCAAGCGCAAGTCCTTGATAACATGGACCTAGAGCGCGAGCGTGGTATTACTATAAAATCACAGGCCATTCGTACAGTTTACAAAGCAGACGATGGGGAAGAATATTTGTTTAACCTAATCGACACTCCAGGTCATGTGGACTTTAACTACGAAGTGTCTAGAAGTTTAGCAGCGTGTGATGGAGCAATTCTGGTAGTGGATGCTGCACAGGGTGTGGAGGCACAAACTTTGGCTAACGTTTACTTAGCGTTAGACCACGATCTAGAAGTTTTCCCCGTTATAAATAAGATAGATTTGCCATCGGCAGACCCTGACAGAGTAAAAGCCGAGATAGAAGATGTGATAGGAATTGATGCATCGGATGCGCCGCTCATTTCTGCGAAGACAGGTGAGAATTGCAAAGAAGTGTTAGAGGCAATAGTTAAAAATATTCCATCCCCTAAAGGTGATGAGAATGCGCCTTTAAAGGCTTTAATTTTTGATAGTTTATACGACTCATACAAAGGTGTTATCGTCTTTTGCCGAATAAAAGAAGGTAGAGTGAAACCTGGTATGGATATAAAGATGATGGCTACTGGTGCCACAGCACAAGTGGTGGAAGTAGGCTACTTTGGTGCAGGCCAATTTATCCCTTGCGATGAGCTAGAGGCTGGTTCTGTTGGATACATTACAGCCAGCATCAAAAATGTGGCTGACACACGTGTGGGTGATACTGTGACAGACGCTAATCATCCAGCAGCGGAAGCGCTACCTGGATATAAGGAAGTGCACCCAATGGTTTACTGTGGTATTTATCCAGCCGACGGAGCCAAATACCCAGACCTTAGAGACGCTTTAGAAAAACTTCAACTAAACGATGCAGCTCTTCAGTATGAGGCAGAGACTTCAGTGGCTTTGGGCTTTGGTTTTAGATGCGGATTCTTAGGTTTGCTTCACTTAGAGATAGTGCAAGAGCGTTTGGAGCGTGAGTATGACTTAGATTTAGTTACCACGGCTCCATCTGTTATTTACAAAGTTCACAAGACAGACGGAGAGGTGATTGAACTTACAAATCCAACCAACCTCCCAGATCCAAGTGAGATAGATTATATGGAAGAGCCTATTGTGGCTGCAGAGATTATGGTTACGTCCGAATACATTGGACCTATTATGGAACTTTGTCAGCAAAGACGTGGCATCTACAAGAGCATGGAATATGTAGAAGAAACCAGAGCTCTTATTAAATATGATATGCCATTAAATGAGATTATTTATGATTTCTTTGACGCACTAAAATCCAGGTCTCGCGGCTATGCTTCATTTGACTATGATATGAAGGGTTACGAGAAAGCTACACTTGTTAAGCTTGATATCCTAATCAACAAAGAAGAAGTGGATGCACTTTCATTCATAGTGCCAGAGGAATCAGCCTTCGAGCGCGGCAAAAAGATGTGCGGCAAGCTTAAGAAGGAAATCCCTCGTCAGCAGTTTGAGGTCCCTATTCAAGCAGCAGTGGGTGGAAAGATTATTGCGCGTGAGACAGTTAAGGCTGTGCGTAAAGATGTGCTTGCAAAATGTTATGGTGGTGACATCACTCGTAAGAAGAAACTTCTTGAGAAACAAAAAGAAGGTAAGAAGCGTATGCGCCAGGTGGGTAATGTGGAGATTCCACAAAACGCGTTTATGGCTGTGCTTAAATTAGATGACGATGAATAAGAAAAAGCAGTTTCGTAAAAGAAACTGCTTTTTTTGCTGTAAAATAGTTGATTTTTTGATATGATAATTATACAATAATCGTGACAAAAACAATATAATAATCGTGACAATTTTTAGTGAATGGAGTGATAATTATGGCAAAAGGAATAATGAAAGCTATTAGAAATAGAATAGATAAAATGGAAGAAGGTTCGATATTCTTTACATCGGACTTTAATGATATTGCATCTTTGACTACTGTTAGAAAGTGCTTATCTAGAATATACGAGGAAGGAACTATAAGAAGACTATTTGATGGGATGTACGACAAACCTAGATATAGCAAATTGTTGAAAGAGACGGCCCCGCCAGACATTGAAAAAGTTTCGGAAGCACTGGCTGAAAAATATAACTGGACTATAGCGCCAGACGGAAATATTTCTTTAAACCTTCTTGGATTGTCAACTCAGGTTCCTATGCATTATTCATATATTAGTGATGGTCCATATAGGGAGTTTATGATTAATGATATTGAAATTACATTTAAACATAGAGCCAATAAAAATATCACTAATCTGTCAAAACCAACAATTATGGTTATTGAAGCTTTGAGAGTATTAGGGAAAAAGAGAGTAAATGAAGATACTGTTGCAATACTTAAAAATAACTTACCCAACAAAGAAAAGAAAAACATATTAAAAGAGGCTGAAGGGTGTACAAGATGGATTTATAATGTGATAAGAAGGGTATGTGCTTAATATGAAAAATATATTATTAATGAACAGCAATGAAATGGAATATATCTTTAATAAATGCTCAAAGAATAGAAAAATGAGACCTTATGTAGTTGAAAAAGACTACTGGGTTTGCTTTGCGTTAAATTACCTATTCAATAAGTGTAAGTATAAAAATGCCTTTGTGTTTAAAGGAGGAACTAGCTTATCAAAAGTTTATGGTGCTATAGAAAGATTCTCTGAAGATGTTGATTTGATTTTAGATTGGAAAGAGGTTATTGGTGATGTTGAGGAACCATGGAAAGAAAGAACAAGTACTCAACAAGATAAGTATAATAAGAAAATGAATAACAATGCTGCATTATTCTATAAAGAAAAACTAGTTCCTATGTTCAACGATGATTTCGAAAAATTATTAGGAATAGACAATTTGTTTGAAATAGATAAGAAGGACGAGATGATAATAAATTTTTATTATCCGAGGATATTTAATGTTGGTTATTTAAGACCTTGCGTGAGACTAGAGATAGGTCCTCTGGCTGAGTGGATGCCATGCCATAAAGCTGCTATTACTTCATTTATTGAAGAAGATTATCCTGAAAGGTTTGCAGAAGAAAAGACCGTAGTGCGCGTTTGTGATATAGAAAGAAATTTCTGGGAAAAACTAACCATTCTACATAAAATACATAATTTTCCAGAAGATAAAATTTTACCAGATAGATATGCAAGACATTTATATGATGTTTATTGCATGGGAAATTCTTGGGTGAAAGATAAAGCCTTTGAAAGAAAAGAACTATTAGAAGAAGATGTAAAATTTAAGCAGAAATTCTATTACTCTAAAAGTGCGCATTATGAAAATGCGACATTAAAGAATATATCATTGATTCCAAATGATATTATAATGAAAGCATTAGAAAGTGATTATAATGATATGAGAGATATGATTTATGGTGAAGTGCCGAGTTTTGAGGTGATTATTGACTATTTAAAAGAGCTGGAAAAAGAAGTGCACTTATTGGAATAAAATAGTGTTTTTGCATAGTACTGTGTTATAATTATTCCATATAAGGATGAACATAACAATGAGGAAAAGAATTAGAAGAGAAAGAAGTGTCGTGGATAGTGCTGCAAGAAATGCAGCTAATTTGAACGATGGATGCAATCCAGAATTAGTAGAAGGTGCAGATTTTGATGGTATATTCGAAATACCTATTATTAAGAAACCAAAGGATATTATAATACCTGATAATCTTGTTCCTTTTAGTAAGATGACAAAGGCTGATAAGAAATCATTTGCAGTATGTGAATATGAAAATGATATTGATTTTAAAGATTTAATATCTAACCCTAAAGACTATGTCAGAATCATAAAAAAGTATCAAGGGTTTATCTCACCAGACTGTTCTATTTACCGTGATATGCCTTTAGCAACTCAAATTACAAATATTTATAGGAATAGAGCAGTTGGATATTATATGCAAAAATATGGTATCTACGTTATTCCATGTGTCAGATGGGGAGACGAAAGAACATATACCACTAAATTTATTCCAGAGAAAGTTGCATTTTTAGGTGTGGAGAAAAACTCAATAGTATCTATCGGAAGTTATGGGCAAATAAAAGACAGAGTGAATAGGTATTATTTTGAACAAGGTTTAGATTCTATGGTGGAAACACTTGAACCCAAATACGTATTGGTTTATGGAAAATTACCTTACAATATTAAAGATAAGTATAAAAAAACAAAGTTTATTGAATATTCAGATTGGACAAGTTTGGTAAGGGGGAAATAATGGGAGCAGGACAAAGCGATTTATATAAAGGAACATATGGAGATAATCCGGATAGCATCCCTGATGAGTTGAAGGGGGAGGTGAAATTACCCTCGAATGATGCCCAACTGAGACATATTTTCAGAGAAAAGGAAGGGCATCTAAAAGATACTGTAGAAAACAGGAAAACTCTTCTTAATCTAGCAAATGATATGGATGCCCATGTGGGAAAGGATGCAAGGGGCAATGATTGGCATATGAAAATTAATGAGGATGGCTCTCAACTCTGGGTAGAAACGAGAGATGGAGTTATTCGTAATGGCGGTCTAAATAATCCGCCCAAGCCTTGGGATGAAGATACTGGATTAAAATACAATCCATTTAGAAAGTGAGAATGATATGAATAAATTCGAATTATTTACAATGACATATTTCGTATTGGACAGATATTATGAAAACGAAACAGACGAATTTATTGTTACTGTTTTGAGTGATATGTGTCCATTTACATTTAAAGATATTGGATCCGCTGATCCAGCAATGTTTACAGATTTTTGTGAGTTCATAGAAGGAAAAGAAATAACGTTGGACAATAGTTTTGATTTAGCTAAGGAATATGTAAAAACAATTGATTTTGCTGATGTTACCCCAGCTATGGATAGTTTGACAGAAGAACAGTGGTTAGAAGCATGCAATGATTATTTGAGCCAACCGCATAAGGGATCTGATGAGCAGTAGTAAATCAAGAAAAATTGAAATATATATTCATATTCCTTTTTGCGTAAAGAAATGTGCGTACTGTGATTTCTTGTCTTGTCCTGCAGATGATGAGACAAAGGAAAAGTACGTTCAGGCTTTGTGCAGGGAAATTGAATGGTCGAAAGACCGTTTGAGAGAGTACCTAGTCGATACAGTATTTATCGGCGGAGGTACTCCTTCTATATTAAGAGAAAAATATATTAGTGTGATTTTAGATGCTTTGCGAAGCGTGGCTAAAGTATCAGACGATGCTGAGATTACAATCGAATGTAATCCTGGAACTCTTACGATGGAAAAATTAGAGGCCTATAAGAACGCAGGTATTAACCGAATAAGTCTCGGACTTCAAAGCGCCAACGATAAAGAACTTAAAACAATCGGTCGAATCCATAATTACGATGAATTTAAAAAGAGCTTTAACTTGGCAAGACTTGCTGGTTTTAAAAATGTAAATGTTGATCTTATGAGCGCTTTGCCGGGGCAGACATTAGACAGTTATAAAGATACTTTGGCAAAGGTAGTGACTCTAAATCCCGACCACATTTCTGCGTACAGTTTGATAGTGGAAGATAATACTCAGCTTAAGGATATGGTAGAAAGTGGCGAAGTGGCTTTGCCATCAGAGGATGAAGAGCGCGAGATGTACTATTATACGAAAGAGTTTCTTGGAAGGACTGGGTATAAGAGATACGAGATTTCCAACTACGCCAAAGATGGCTATGAGTGTAGACACAATATCGGCTATTGGGAGAGAGTAGAGTACTTGGGATTTGGAATAGGCGCAGCATCGCTATATAAAGGAGAAAGATTTTCTAATACTTCAGATGTAAATAAATATATGCACATTTTGGAAAACGAGGATGTGATGAATGCTGATGAGATTTGGGATGCGCTAAATGAAAATACAGAAACTCTGACGCAGAATGATGAGATGGAAGAGTTTATGTTTTTAGGACTTAGAAAGAGTGATGGAGTAAGCAAATCGGATTTTGAGGATGAATTTGGGAGAGATATCAATTCTGTTTACGGAAATGTGATAGAAAAACTAATCAGTCAAGATTTGTTATGTGAAAGCGATGATAGAATAATTCTTACAGACAAAGGTATTGATATTAGCAATATTGTTTTGGCTAATTTTTTACTATAATTCATCAGCAAAAGTATGGTATAATTTATTAAATAGGCACATGTGAGTTGATAATAGACATTAATGAAATTGAATAGAGGTAGGCATGAAAAAGATTAATAATAGTTATAGAGTTTATAAGAGTCTTGATTAAACATACCATGGGCACAGTAGTGGAGGTTTTGATATTTGCTTTGGCTAGAGGGCTAATAGTCATAAAGGAAAATGTATGGGAAATGGCAATAACTATTGTTGCGATTGCTGTGCTACTAGCATGTAGAAAATTTTTGTTTTTGGAAGAAGACCTTAAAAAGGTAACAAAAGATAAATAAAACGAACAAACAGAAAAGGAGAAGTTTATGGGAAAACAAGCAAAGAAACTATTAGGTAAAGGCACTTCTATATTGAGAAAGTGTACTAAGAGTGTGGCTATTTTTACTATAGCCATAGCAATGATGGCGTCATCGCTCAATGTATTCGCTGCGGATGCAGTGCCAGAATATGAAAAGGATGCTGATGGCAATATTGTAAACATTAAAAAAATAGTAAAAGATCCATACACTTACTATGACGATACTGCTAGTTTGGGACCAGATAAGGCAATAACTATAGACTCTATGACAGATTATGTGCCTAAATTGTTTAGTAAGTGGGGCCCTATCGCTGCTAAAATATTTGAAACTAGTACAGATTCAGCATTTCATAACGATAGCGATGACAGTGCTGCAGACTGGAGAAAATATTTTGGACCAGGTGTGAACGAAGAGGATGAAAAGACAGATTTAAAAGAAGCGTTAACTAATAAGGGCGCCTACAAACACGGCAAATACGCAGATGACAATGTATTAACTACTGGAATACAGTATGCCACAAATATGGATACTATAGTAAATCATATGACTCAAAACATTGCGACTGGACTTGGTGATAGATATAATACACCAGCCTCTGTTATATATGACAAGGTAGATTTAAAATCGTTAAAAAATAAAAACAATACTAAAGCGTTTTATAAGATTGTGACATCCATCGATGAAAATGGCGCTACATTTGGATACTTTTATAATTCATATGCTTTAGTTTTTTATGATTTTGAGTTAGCCCCTGTAACTGAAAAAGGTGTTACATATGCTAACCAGGTTTTAAACGTAAAAAATGATGTAAATCAAGAAGATTCAACTAGTCACAAAACTTACTTTGAAAACAAATCAGAATCCAGTTCTAATGTTACGGCCAGCCTTACTTCATCTACCGCACAGTCTGCTACTAGTTCTATCACATCAACTAATACTTATGAATATTCTGAGACTATAGGTACATCAGCAGAATGGGGAAATGCTTTCCTAGGCATAGATAAATTGACCCTTAATCTTTCTTTTACTGCTGCGCAAGCCATTTCTACTGCTAATACAGAGTCAAAGACTATTACAAATACTATTACTAACAGCGCCACATCATCAGTGACATTGCCACCACATACAGCTATAGCTCTTCAGCAAAGACAGCAAAAAACTTCATTTGATATCAAGTATGATTGCCCTGTAGTGCTTAGATATAAAACTGCCATTTTCAGTATAAACGGCTTTAGATATGATGACCGTGCTGCAGTGGATTATTGGAGACATCCAAAAGATTTTGTTACTGTCTTTGGCGTAGGAAATAGTGAAGGTGGTTATGCTGCAGCAGAAAATTTATATGTACGTGATGTGGATCCTAAAACCAAAAATAAGATGGATAGAGCTTATGGTCAGGTAGTAGGAAGGGATAATGGTGAAACGATAAGAAATGTATTAGATTGGAATTCCATTAATAATGATTCGAAGCTTAATGAAAATATCAATAATACGGCCACACAGATTCCTATGTTTGCTTCTGGAGCCTCGATAGAAGTGACGAGTGATAATACTGCTACCGAGATGAGTAACATTCAGCCGCTTTATCCACTTAAGTCTATAACTATAGATGCTCCTAACACATCTATAGTTTCAGGAGATAGCCTATCGTATAAGAATTTAGACTATTACAAAATAGGAATGTCTGTAGGAGAGCATTCTTACACTAACTATATAAAACTAAACGCTTTAAATGAAAAAAATATTCCATATTTTGGATTTATTCCATCACAGGGACACTGGGAAGTAGTGGATAAAAATGGAAATTCTATGGGCGATGATGCTCCTATTGAACTAGAAGTTAATCCTGTTTCTAAAAATGTGGAATACAGAGCAGTGAAAGAGGGTTCTTGTTTCCTTAAATATGTGATAGATGAAGATAAGTACTCAACTGCATATGATACAGAAACTTATACTAAAAATAGTGATTTAGCTAGAACGGCAGCTCTAGAAGTAGAGGTAAAAGATGATAGATTTAAAGGCGATGTAACTGTAGATGGAAGTTATACGGGAATAGTAGGTGACGAGCCAAGATCCATAGACGACAAAGATGGATTTAGAGTGACTGTTACTGATTCTACAGGTAAAGAAGTGGATAGACCATACTATTGGGAACAGAAGGAACTTCCAACCAAAGGAATGAGTATAGATGGTTCAAATGTTACATTTACTAGACCTGGCACATATCATATTCGCGCAGTATCAGGCGATATGAAGTCAGATTGGATAGAAATTAAAGCTATTGAAAAAGAATTAAAGGCATCTTTTAAAGGCGAATTTGGAACTGACATCAGTGATAAAACATTTTCTTATAACACAGCGCCTGAGTTACCAACAGTAGATGATATGAAACTGCTAGAATGTAGAGTGTTTGGCGGTTGGTATTTAGATAAAGAATATACTAAGCCATACGAAAAAGGTACAAAGCTAAAAGAAGATGTAGTACTTTATGCGAAAATCACACACGGACCTTTTGAGCATTACGATGCGAAAGCAGCCACTTGCTCTGCAAAAGGCAATATAGAATACTATAAATGCCCAGTATGTCAAAAATATTACTTAGATGCCGACGGCACCAAAGAAATAGAACAAAAAGACACTGAGATTGATATGATACCTCACAGTTGGGATGGCGGAAAAGTGACAAAGTACCCAACCACAAAAGATACAGGTGTTAAGACATACACTTGTACAAAATGCGGGGCTAAGAAGACTGAATCCATTCCAAAACTAAGTGATAAATTAATTAAATTAAACGGTATAGCTAAAAAGAATAAAATAATAATTGGCTGGAATTCAGTAGCGGGAGCAGATGGCTATTATGTATACGGTGCTAAGTGTAATACTAAAAAATGTACTGGTAAAATGAAAAAAATAGCCACCCTAAATAATGGATTGTCAAAGAAATATGTGTATAAAAAACTAAAGAAGGGCACATATTACAAATTAAAAATTAAGGCCTTTAAGAAATACGGAAAAGCAACTCAGATTATAGCTAAATCTATGGATATTCATCTTGCTACAAAGGGAGCTAAATTTGGAAACCCAACAAAGCTCGTTCTCAAGAAAAAGAGCGCTAAGATTAACGTGGGTAAGAAATTTAAAATTAAGGCTAAAATTAAGTCGAAGAAAAAAGTTTATTACCACATAGCAAAACTTCGTTTTGAAAGTCAAAACAAGGCTATTGCTAAAGTTAGCAAGAAGGGCAAGGTTAAAGGTCTAGGTAAAGGCACTACCATTATTTACGTGTACACTCAAAACTGTTTATATAAAAA
>CAJOMD010000032.1 GCA_905235555.1 uncultured Eubacterium sp. | reverse complement strand
TCCACACTCTCCACTATTCCCAGATACACGCTGTCTTTCTCATATTCATTCTTGTCATAGATCTGTGCGTTCTCGTCTGGTTTGCCGAAGAAGAATCCTGTGGTGAACTGTCTGTAAGTACACTGTGAAATTAACTCTTGGTACTTAGGGATGTTTGCTTTATACTTCTCTGGGTCTTCAAAGAAATCATCTATAGCCATTCTGTATGTTCTAGCGACAGTAGCCACATAAAGTGCTGTCTTCATACGGCCCTCTATCTTGAAACTGTCAATTCCTGCTTCCACTAACTCAGGGATGTGCTCTATCATACAAAGGTCCTTTGAGTTAAAAATATATGTGCCTCGCTCGTTTTCTTCCACTGGCATGTATTGACCAGGACGTGATTCCTCCACCACCGCATATTTCCAGCGGCAAGGATGTGTGCAAGTGCCCTTGTTTGCATCACGGCCAGCCATAAATGAACTTAAGAGACATCTACCAGAATAAGAAATACACATTGCGCCGTGCACAAATGTCTCAATCTCCATATCGTCTGGAATATTGTCTCTAATCTCACGAATCTCGCGCAAATTCAATTCTCTAGCAGACACCACACGCTTCGCTCCAAGTCTGTGCCAAAAAAGATATGTGCCGTAATTGGTATTGTTAGCCTGAGTACTAATATGAATGTCAATCTCTGGCCAAACTTCACGCACAATTGTAAAGATAGCTGGATCGGCAATAATTAGCGCATCTGGATTTACATCCTTTAACTCCTTTATATACTCTAGCGCTGGCTCCAAATCGTCATTGTGCGCCAAAATATTGACTGTCACATAAACTTTCACTCTAGCTTCGTGCGCAAACTCTACGCCTTCCTTCATTTCTTCTATTGTAAAGTTCTTTGCCTTAGCACGTAGTCCAAAAACTTCGCCGCCTATATACACAGCATCAGCTCCATATCTAACAGCGCTCTTTAAAACTTCTAGACTGCTCGCTGGCACCATTAATTCTGGTTTCTTCATAACTACCTCTTTGTCATTTTGACATTTCATCGTTAGAACATTCATCATTTTCCCATATATTTGAATGAAACTACTTCTTAACTGCCATCACTATTCCGTCCCCAATAGGAACAATGCTAGTCT
Source organism: uncultured Eubacterium sp. (assembly GCA_905235555.1). Classification (GTDB taxonomy): domain Bacteria; phylum Bacillota; class Clostridia; order Lachnospirales; family Lachnospiraceae; genus Eubacterium_G. The sequence goes on along the minus strand of CAJOMD010000032.1, from coordinate 20,517 downwards.
CAAGTCTCTCGTCATGTTTTACAGTTTCCAAAAACTCACGCATTCGTTTGTGAATTGTTCTGTCTCGTCTTCTCACCACAAACTTCGACTGAATCAAATCGCCGTCCTGCAAAACATTATCAGTAATCAAAACTCCACCAGCGTTAAGAAGTCTCATAGCCTCCGGCAAATAGTTGATATACTGAGCCTTTGCCGCGTCCATAAAAATAAAGTCGTAAGCATCATCCGGCAAAGTCTTCATAACTTCAAGAGCATCGCCCTCTTTAAGTTCAATCTGATCAGACTTTCCAGCCTTCCTGATATTCTCACGCGCGATTGGGATCCGCTTCTCATAATTTTCAATTGTTGTAATCTTTGCATCACAACACTCACTCATTAAAATAGCTGAGTACCCTATCGCAGTACCCAGCTCTAAAATTTCTTTTGGATGTTTGATAGTCAAAATCACTCTCAAGAAACTTTCCATTTCTTTTCTAATGATTGGTACCAAATCTTTATGTGCCGCCTGCTCAATCTCAGTTAAGACTGGGCTGTTTGGCTTTTCAAGTGAATGAATGTAAGTGACAAATCTCTCGTCAGTAATCATTATTGCTCCTTTGTCTTGACATTATATTTGCTCATTGTCTCAACATTATATTTGCCTTTTGTCTCGACATTATATTTGCCCTTTGTCTCGGACTACTGTTCCATTCCTTCGTCCTCTGGTTCTATCTTTTCACCTTTTTTATTTGTATTTGGGCCACCGTTTATAATCTTTAGGATATCTTCGCCACCCTTTGAATTGTTAAACGAGTATGTGCCAGGTTTCACTTTCTTGACGCCGTAAAGCCATGCTTGTACGCCAAAGACTTTAGAATCGGAAATGATATTGTACTTCTCCAGCAAATCACCCATACCACTGATAGTGGTGCCCTTTGGAACGGACACTGTTAGGTCCACACCTGGTGGGTCTTCTACGCCATCATTCGAAAAAACTGCTGAGCCAAATCTAAATGCTATAGTAGTGCAAACTACTAGCACCAATATCATTATGAAATATTTAAAAAAATTAAAACCTGCCCTTCCGGCACCTGTTGAATTGTTCGCCATATTTTCTCCCAATTAGTTAGGCTCGGTATATTCTATTTAACTATGCGAATATCCAAGTACTTTACTCCACTTCAGTAATAATTGGAATGATTACTGGGCGTCTTTTCATCTCGCTCCAGATGTAATCACTCAAGTTATCTTTGATTGCATTTTTGATAGTTGCCCAGTCTGCCTTAGGGTCAGATAATACTTTATCTAACGCATCCTCCACCACATACTTGGCATCTTCTATCAACTCTTCTGCCTCGCGCACATATACGAAACCACGACTTACTATGTCTGGTCCGGCAAGAAGTTGATTTGTAAATCTTTGCAATGTGATAACGACGATAATAATACCACTTTCTGCTAGGCTTTGTCTATCTCTAAGTACGATATTTCCAATATCACCTACTCCTAGACCGTCCACAAGCACTGTACCGTGTGGCACTTCGTCCACTATTTCGCCGCTGTCTTCGCCCAGTTCTAGCACATCACCGGACTTAAGGATGAAGACATTTTCTTTTTCCACTCCCATACGCTGGGCAAGTTTGCCGTGCTCGCGAAGGTGTCTAAACTCACCGTGCACTGGAATGGCATATTTAGGTTTAATGAGTGAGTACATTAGTTTGATTTCTTCCTGGCACGCGTGACCTGACACGTGAGTATCTTGGAAGATAACGTCTGCACCCTTCTCATAAAGTTCATTTATAACCTTGGACACAGCCTTCTCGTTACCTGGGATAGGTGTGGAACTAAATACGATTGTATCATTTGGGCCAATCTCCACTTTTTTGTGGATGCTAGCCGCCATACGAGATAGCGCCGCCATAGACTCACCCTGACTACCTGTCGTAATTAGAACTAGCTGGTCATCCGTATAGTTTTCCATCTCTTCTATTGTAATGAGTGTATTGTCTGGAATCTTAATGTAACCAAGTTCCCTCGCCACCGAAATGACATTTATCATACTTCGGCCTTCCACTATTACTTTACGATTATATTTATATGCAGTATTTATAATTTGCTGCACTCTATCCACGTTGGATGCGAACGTCGCAATAATTATTCTTTTCTTTGTGTGCTCATGGAAGATGTTATCGAAAGTTCTACCAACCTCGCTCTCCGATGGAGTAAATCCTGGACGAAGTACGTTTGTACTGTCGCACATAAGAGCTAGCACTCCACGCTTTCCTAAATCCGAGAATCTAGGTAAATTGATGGCATCGCCAAAGACAGGTGTGTAATCCACCTTAAAGTCACCCGTGTGTATGATAACGCCCGCAGGTGTGTGAATAGCAAGAGCTGCTGCATCTGCTATAGAATGATTTGTCTTAATAAACTCAATTCTGAAATCTCCTAAATGAATGCTCTGTCCAAACTTTACTACTTTACGTTTTACGACATCCATTAACTCATGCTCTACCAATTTGCCTTCGATTATTCCCATCGTTAGCTTGGTAGCATATACAGGCGCGTTTATCTCTTTTAGCACAAAAGGAAGCGCACCAATGTGATCCTCGTGACCGTGTGTAATCACGAAGCCCTTAATTTTCTTTTTATTCTCGCGTAAAAACTCAATATCTGGAATTACGCAGTCAATACCAAGCATTTCCTCATCTGGAAATGATTGTCCACAATCTACCACTACTATGTTGTCATTAAACTCAAACGCAGTGATATTCATTCCTATCTGTTCTAAACCGCCCAGGGGAATGATCTTAACTTTAGGTTCTTTAGCCATTTTCCTTAGTACCTCCTATTCAATTTTATCCGTACACAAAAAGTTCATGGCATATCAAACGCCCAAATCCGCAAGTCTGTTATTTGATAATCTCGACATCCTCCATAGACTCAGCAAATACTTTGCCAATATAGTCAATTTCAGACTCGTCTTCTACCATCTCATAAACAGCATCTTCGTCTTCGTCATTAGATACGTCTTTTAATATATAGGCTTCTGCCTCTTCATCCTCGACCTTATCCGTCACGAGAATGTAATTAACACCATTAATTCTAGTTTCTTCAATAATATCAAACTCTATTTGGTTTCCATTTTCGTCTGTAAACGTAATCATTTTCTACTCTTCGTGTTATTCTTCCTCTTCTAATCTTCTTTTACTTGTCTTTCTTCTTTGTCTTCCTTACTGTGGCGCGCCATATACTGTTCCAAAATGACAACTGCTGCCACCATATCAATATATTCGTCCCACTCTTCTTCGCTCTTGCCTAAATCTATTAAAATTTCCCTAGCTTCTACTGTGGTTAGTCTCTCATCCTCAAATATTATTTCAAGTCCAGTCTTTTCCTTTAGGATCTCGGCAAAGGCCTTGGTTTTGGTCACTCTATCGCCAGATGTTCCATCTATATTAAGCGGGAGCCCCAAAACTATTTTTTCTACATCATACTCTTCTATTAATTCTTTTATTCTTGCTATTGTTTTACGTAATTTAGCAGGATGCTTTCTTCTTATTATTTCTACGCCCTGCGCAGTCATTCCAAGTTGGTCTGTAACTGCTACTCCCACAGTCTTTGACCCATAATCCAATCCTAAAATCCTCATTTTCTTCTTAAGTAGCACTAAATTTAATTAACCATTCTTTTTCTTTCTAATTAATATACAAGCCATTGCATAAACAATGGCATGTGGACACAAAACACCAAAAACAGACCCTACACGGGATTATTATTGAAGTTTATTCTCAATATAATATTTTACTGTCTCCTCAATTAGTTCGTCACGTTCCACTTTCATAATCAAACTTCTGGCATTCTTATGACTAGTGATATATGTAGGATCACCACTCATAATGTAACCGACTATTTGATTTACTGGGTTATAACCTTTTTCAGCCAAAGCATCGTAAACCTGACGCAAAACATCAGATGCACTTATTGTTTGGTCCTGTGGAACCTCGAAAAATTGAGTATTTCCTAAATCGCTCATATCAATCCGTCCTTCGTCCTTTTTTATGACATTCTCCATTCTTAATTTTATTATATTTAAAGGCTTCTTGCAAGTATTATATGGTTTTTATGTAAATCGGTTAATTTGACTTTTTTTATCATTCCTTTAAGGTTTTCAATGGTTTTTGTGCTGTTTTCTTGACTTATTTTGTCATTATCGTCTGATTTTGCATTATTCTGGGTCAAATTTATTGCTACTTGAAGATAGTTTTTCGTATGTCCTACCATATATTTAGCTCCATCTACCTCTATTTCTTCTTCAAATAACACTTCCATATCTTTGCCTAGGAAGCTTTCTTCATATTTAGTTTGTAGTTCGTCTGCAAGACTTAATAATCTTTCGCTTCGCTCGTTCTTTGTTTGCTCATCTACTTGATCTTCCATGTCTGCAGCCACTGTACCATCGCGCTTAGAGTATTTAAACACATGAATTTGATAAAATTTGGCTTTTTTAACTGTCTCTAACGTAGTTTCAAAGTCTTCTTCTGTTTCTCCAGGAAATCCCACTATTACATCTGTAGTGATGGCTGGAGAGTCAAAGTATTTGCGAAGGATTTCTACCTTTTCTAAGTATTCAGCGCTTATATAGTGGCGATTCATGTCTTTTAATGTCTTGTCACAGCCACTTTGCATTGAAAGATGGAAATGTGGGCAAATCTTATCGCATTTACTTAGTCGTTGGGCAAATTCGTCTGTTATTATGTCTGGGTTTAGAGAACTTAACCTAATTCGCTCCAAACCGTCTATCTTGTTTAATTCTTCTACTACATCTATTAGCTTTTTGCCCTCAAAGTCATATGTGGATACTTCTATGCCTGTAATTACTATTTCTTTGTAGCCCGATTTTACCAATTCTAATGCCTCTTTTTTGGTACTCTCAAAGTCTCGACTACGTACTCTACCTCTAGCATAAGGAATAATACAGTATGCGCAGAAATTGTTGCAGCCATCCTGAATCTTGATGTGGGCTCTTGTGTGCTCTGTAATTGTTGCCATATCCATTTCTTCGTACTCGTCGGTCTGGTTTATATCTATAACATATTCAGCTGCATTATGTTCAGCTTCTTTTATAGCCTTTTCTATTATCTGAACAATATTTTTCTTTTCATTGTTTCCTACTATCACATCTACCGCTGAATCATTCTTTGCTTCGGACGTTTTAGTTTGAACATAGCATCCAGCCGCCACCACTAGGGCATCTGGGTTGTTTCTTTTGGCACGGTGTAGCATTTGGCGCGATTTCTTATCCGCCATATTTGTAACAGAGCATGTATTTACTATCACTATATCTGCAGGCTCACTAAAAGGGACTATCTGGTAGCCCGCCTCCTTTAACTTCTGCTCCATAGCCGAAGTCTCATATGCATTTACCTTACAACCTAGGTTGTGAAATGCTACTCTCTTCACTTTTGCCCCTTTCAAATGTGATAATAATTTAATTTCCTCTTGCATATTTTAAATTTCCGTGGTATTATTCGCTCTTGTTAAATACAACAATCCGTGATAATATGATTTCGGATAGTAATTGAAAGAGGAGGTAACTATATGAAAACTGTTACTATTAATTTAAGTTCAATTGATAAAGTTAAATCATTTGTTAACGACATTGCTAAGTTTGACAGCGATTTTGATTTGGTGTCTGGCAGATACGTAATCGACGCTAAGTCTATTATGGGTATCTTCAGTTTAGACCTTTCAAAACCTATTGAATTAAACATTCACAATGAAGATAATATCGACGAGGTTATGGAAGTACTTGCACCATATCTTGCATAATTAATGATTTTTAAATTAAATTGCGCTACAGTTTTGTAGCGCAATTTTTTATGTTTTATTTTATGTCAATTAATTCCGCTGTATCTATAGCAGTCTGAACCATCTCGTCTATCTTCTCTTCTAGTCTAATTTCAGACTTCTTTATCTTCTCGAATATTAGGTTTTGTGACCGGATGCTTTGCGACAAATGTTGTACAGCAATCTTCGTATGGAAGTATTGATGTCTCATATGTGTCTATCTTTAATGATACATCCACTATCTCCTGCTTATCAAATGCGATAAGTGGTCTAAATACTGGAAGTGTACAAACTTCGTTTGTAGCCGCTAAACTTTGTGTGGTCTGGCTTGCTACCTGTCCTATTGACTCTCCAGTAATCAAGCACTGAGATTCTTCCTTCTCGGCAAAGGCCTCAGCTATCTTCATCATATATCTTCTCATTATAATTGTTAGTTCTTCGTGTGGGCATTTATCGTAGATGTACATTTGAATGTCTGTGAAATTTACGACATACAAATTCATCTCTCCTGAATATTTTGAAACTAACTTTGCTAAATCTACCACCTTTTGTTTTGCACGCTCAGATGTGTAAGGTGGTGCATGGAAATATACTGCGTCCACTTTCACTCCTCGCTTTGCTACCATCCATCCAGCAACTGGTGAGTCGATTCCACCAGAAAGGAGCAACATTCCTTTGCCGGCGGTGCCTACTGGTAGTCCGCCCTGTCCTTTTATAATCTGAGAATAAATATTTATCTGCTCTCTAATTTCTACATTTATAAATACATCTGGCTTGTGCACATCCACCTTTAGTTCTGGGAATGCATCAAGCAAAACGCCGCCCAGTTCCATGTTTAGTTCCATAGAATCCATTGGGTAGTTTTTATTGGCGCGTCTTGCCATTACCTTAAATGTGAAGTCCTTCTTCTCATACACTTTATCAACGAATTCCACTACTGCTTTCGCAAGCTCATCAAACTCCACAAGCTCTAACTGCATCATAGGACAAATGCCAGCGATACCAAACACGTGCTGGAGCGCATCTATAGCTTCGTCAAAGTCGTAATCTGAGTTCGCATCAGCATACACTCTGCCGTATTCTTTGCGCACCTTAAAGTCACCATCTATTTTATCGAGCGCACGTTGCGCGTTCTTCACTAGCTGGTCTTCAAATATATATCTGTTTTTTCCCTTTACGCCAATCTCTGCGTATTTGATTAAGAATGATTTGTACATATTATCCTCTTCTAAGCATTAGTTTAATGTTGCTATTTCCTTACATATTTCTTTAGTATTGGTAGAAGTTCGTTTAGCGCTTCTACTGTCTCATCTATTTCTTCTTTTGTATTGTCTGCGTTAAAGCTAAATCTGATTGTTGATTTTAGTAAATCTTCATCTAGGTTTATTGCCTGAAGTACATAACTGATTGCTGGCTTATTAGATGAGCAAGCACTTCCGGCTGAGACAAAGATTTCTTTATCCTCTAGTGCGTGCAGCAACACTTCAGAACCCACGTCTTTAAAACTTGCACTTACGATATGTGGCGCCCCGTCATTACCTTTTTTGCTGTTAACCTGCACGCCATCCATATTGTTTAGTTTGTCTATCAAATAATCTTTAAGTTCTGTTAGTTTTTTGGCATTTTTTTCTAGGTTTACATAACTATCTTTGGCGGCCACGCCCAAACCCGCTATTCCTGGCACATTCTCCGTACCTGATCTTAATCCTTCTTGCTGGCCTCCGCCAAAAATAATAGGATTTATCTTTGTACCATTCTTTATGTATAAAAAACCGATTCCCTTTGGCCCATGAATCTTATGACCACTCACTGATAGCAAATCTATTTTTGCACTCTTTGGTTTAACATCTAGTTTTCCAAATGATTGAATTGCATCTACATGATACACAACCTTTGGATTAACTGACTTAATATATTCTCCTATTTCTTCTATCGGCTGAATGCTTCCAATCTCATTATTTACATGCATTATTGAAACTAAGATAGTGTCATCTGTCATTTCTTTTTTAAGTACATCCATCTTCACTACGCCGTCTTCATCCACTGGAAGATATATTACATCAAAACCTAAATTTTCTAGATGCTTGGCTGTAGTCTTAACTGATGGGTGCTCGATACTTGAAACTAGTACTTTGTTTCCGGCGCGCTTGTTGGCATCTGCTACTCCTATAAGCGCCAAGTTGTTAGACTCAGTTCCGCCTGAAGTAAAAAATATTTCCTTATCTTCTACTTTTAAGATTTTTGCAATCTCCGTCTTAGCTTCTTTTATATATTTTTCTGCGTCAAATCCAGCCATATGAAGAGATGAAGGATTACCGTAGTCTTCCTTCATTACTTTCTCCACTATGTTCGCCACGTTATCTGAAACTTTCGTGGTTGCTGCATTATCAAAATAAATACTCATCCTCTTTTCCTTTATTGAAAGTGCTTAGGGTTCATTCCTCAAATAAATACATTAGAACTGACATAATCATCATACCAGCTGTTTCAGTTCTTAGAATTCTATTTCCAAGTGTTATTTCTTTTGCGCTAACATCTTTGGCCTTAGTTACCTCTTCTGCTGAAAAGCCACCCTCTGGACCAATAAAGATAGCGATGCTCGCACCTTTATCTATTTTACCAAAAATTTCACGAGTATGATCTATATCTTCTGCCACCTCGTATGGTAAAAGGATAGTGTCCATTTCCTTTGCTTTTTCAAGTGCTTGATCGTAAGTTATAACATCAGATACTTTAGGAATAATTCCACGCTTTGACTGCTTGGCTGCAGACTTTGCAATTTCATTCCACCTAGCAACTTTCTTGGCAGCTTTTTTATCATCTAATTTCACGATACATCTAGAAGTCTTTATTGGAACTATCTCCACCGCCCCTAGTTCTATCATCTTCTGGATGACAGTTTCCATCTTGTCGCCCTTTGGAAGCGCCTGGAACAAAGTAACTTTAATCGGAAGCTCGCGAGATTCTTTATTCTTTTCTACAATTTTTGTTGTCACTGTATCTGCAAGTTCTGTTATCTCACAAACATACTCGTTGTCATTTCCATCGGACACCAAAATAGTTTCGCCCTCACGCATTCGAAGTACATTTTTTATATGATTAACATCACTACCTTCGATAGTGATCAAATCATTTCCTATTTGATTTTCGTTTACAAAAAATCTATACATCTTTTCTCCAAATTAGTGGGGTTATTTTCTCTTTGCTACGATTGATACCCAATCACCCTGTTTTGTTACTTCAACCACCTCTAGATGGCCGTTTTCTTCTATGGCTTTTTTCACGTCATCTTCTTTCATATAAATGATTCCAGATGAGATGAAAATAGCGCCTGGTTTTAAGAATCTGTCCACAAACCCCGCAATAGGAATTATAACATCTGCTAGGATGTTAGCAACCACAACATCGTATTTTTCTTCCTCATACTTGGCCTTGGCCGCTTCATCATCTATCACGTTTTCGCACGCAATATTTACATTGTCTAGCGACAAATGGTTCATCTCAAAGTTTTCCTTTGACGCACGCACTGCTGCCTCATCTATATCGTTCATATCAATGCGACTGGCATCTAGCATCTTTGCAACAATAGATAGAATTCCACTACCGCATCCTAAGTCTAAAACCTTATCGCCAGGTTTTACATACTTACACAAGTTTTTAATGCAAAGCTGTGTAGTATCATGCTTGCCCGTCCCAAAGGCAGTACCCGGGTCTATCTCTATCATCTTGTAACTGTCGTACTCTGCCTCGCGTTTTTGCCAAGTAGGCTTAATATAAAAGTCGCCACAAGTAAATGATTTAAAGTACTTTTTCCAGTTATTAATCCAATCTTCTTCCTGTGTGGTGGAGTGCTCAATGCTACCCTCACCTACATTCATAAACTCACTGGCAGCTTTCAAGCCATCTCGTATGCTATCCAACAATGCCTCATCGTCTGACTCACCTGTATGTCTATCAATATTTGTGTAAAAAGAAACATATGCTGTTCCATCATCTTCTGGCAAATCTGCTAGGATATCCACATACTGCTGAGCTTTCTCTTCTTCAGTCAACTGTTTATTATCTTCGACCTGAGCTCCTACTATTCCCAAACTCACTAAAAGGCCACAAATAAAATCTGTAGCCTCAGTGGTTGTTTTAATTTTGTACTTATTCCACTTCATATCTATTTACTCTCTCAAAAATCTTTTAGTCAAATTTTAAACAAATGTTCTGATTGACTGTGCTAAGGCAAATCAGTTACAATATAGGTACTTGTTTGAAGGATATTTATATCCTCAAATATGCCCCTTGAGTGTTGGTAGCGCTCGAGGGGCTTTTATTTGCTCATTATTCATCAACCCATTCAGCTTCACTTTCTATTTCCCAAAAAGTCTTTCCATCAAATAAGGGTTCTTTTAGAAAAGCATCTAAACTGTCCTGGTTACTCTTTCCAACAATCTCCCATAAAATCTTAGATTCTGGTTCCCACTGTTGAAGTTCAAATCTGTATTTACCATCATCATTAACATATCCTTGAGAAAAATACTTTTTTCCATTGTAAACATAGATGACTTCTTCGCCACCCCAAAGTTTCTCCATGAATTCATCAATATTTCCATTAATCATACAACCACTCCTTTAAAGAATTTTTTATATTGTTTATACAATGATGAATTCTTATTTAAAACTTTTGTAGTTCTAGTGAAATCACCATTCTTCGTTTGACTAAATGATTTTGAATATTCGTGGTAGTGTAATACTTTTCCTTTGCCCAATGACTTCTCTGGATGGTATGCAATTTCTATTTTTAAATTATGATTATTATCATAAATCCTCATCATATTGAAAGTGCCATCTGAATTCATTTTAAGATAAGCTGAACTAGAATGAGAAGATACCGGTAAATCATGTTTTCCAGTTCCATCAATTCCTTTTAGGACTTTAACTCCATGAAATTTACCATCAGGCGAAAAATTCTTATTTACTTCATATTGATATGGGACAGGATTTCCTGCCGCAAATGTTCCTCTACCACCCATATTATCTCACCACCTTTCGAGATGACATATAATCTACAACAATTATATTTCCCTCCATCTCTTCAAACGGTTCACCTAAACAAATAATTGCACTAGGTTCGATTTGGCGTAGCATCTCATTGTATCCTCGAAGAAATCCTTCTTTATTTTTCTTGCACCCTATCATTCCTATCGCAACAATTGAATGCTTTTCAATCCCTTTAAAACAAAATCTAAAACTCTGAGAATTAGACCAGCTAACAGTAGGAATGACTAGTTGTCCTTCCTTCTGCCAATTGGCACCCACCCATCGTGCTTTGCCAACAGACTCTATTTGTCTCCATATAGGCATTTCTTGATACAATGAATAGTCAGGTGTTAACAAGAATCGATATTTCGATAGTTTTTCTAGTGTTCGCTTAGGATGTGTATACATACCCTCAAAGCGCCAATCATCAACAAAAAAATGTACACCTTTGTCTAGATTCTTAGTATCATTTCTACTTGTGTCTGAATATGCTATTAGATTTATATTCCTTAAGTCAATATCCTGCTTCTTTATAATCGGAAATTGGTATTCCCCTTCCTGCTCAAATCCATTTCTCAAAAACAATGGATCATTTCTTAATTCATAACTAGTCATAATAACGGGCCTCCTTAGCCTCATAATTGTTTGTATGGGGATAGGAAAACTCAAACTTGTTTGAAGGATACTCATATCCCCAGTGGTTAAATAGACTATGCTGTTGGTAGCAGCATTATCTACAGTTACTATTTAGTTTTCATTTTATTTGTGCCTCAATTTACCATCTCCAATCATTATCTAATTATATCTAATAAACCGTGGTAAATATAATTTCTATTACGTTTTTTACCATCAGTAATTAGTATTTTTTCCTCAACCATTGTATTTAATAATCTATTTACAGTTGTTGATGGGATATCTGTTTCTTCTGCTATATTCTTTGCATTGTTAATAGGACATTCATAAAACATGTTTATAATTGGTATTATATTTGAATTTTTTGTAAACTGACACATGGTATCGACGTGTTTTTCATATAATGAATTAATCTCTGTAATAATACTAATATACTTTTCACATTGTTTCTTTACTGTGTTGAGAAAGAATTTTATCCACTCATTCCAATCATTGTTAAATCTAATATTGTTAAGCAATGTATAGTATTTTAATTTATCTTGTTCCAGAGATTCACTTATAAAGAAATAAGGTAATTTTATCTGTTTCTTAGAAAAAAGATATAAAGGAATCAACATTCTTCCAACTCTACCATTACCATCTACAAAAGGATGTATTGTTTCAAATTGAGCATGAATTATTGCTATTCGAACAAGTGGCCTAAATCGATCACTAGGATTATTAATATATGATATTAAATTATCCATCAGTACAGGTACAAACTCAGCTTTTGGAGGTACAAACGTTATATCCTGAGTATCGTATTTTTTCCCTACATAGTTTTGTTCTTCACGATACTTCCCTATCAATTCAGGTTTTCTTACATTACCTTCCATAAGGATGTTATGTATTTCGCAAAAAAAGGTATTTGAGAAATCTTCTCTTTCAAGTATTCGCTGACCTATAGATGATGCAGAAAAATAATTAAGAACTTCATTTATATTTACATCGTCTTCGTTAGAAGAACTTTGGTTCTTAAAAACACCATCCAATGTTGTACGTGTTCCCTCTAATTGAGAAGATGCAAAGGCTTCTTTTGTTTGAAGTGTAGGAAGAAACACTTGACTATCTAATTTACTGTCTAATATTTTTTCCTTATAAACCTCTAGTTTAGAAGTAGCATCAATTAGTTCATCAATAAAATAATCAGTATCAATATAATCATTATTTACTGGTAACATTTTCGCTTCGAATGCTTTTTCCATATTATTTCCTCCATTGATAGAATGTTACCATATTTAATCCCAAATTTCAAGTATTTTGGGTTTAATGTTTGTTTTAATTCCATATTATTGAGAAAAGCTAATAAAAATTTGTGTTTTTTCATACTTTTTTTGTGAAAAACCCCAATTTTATTGTGTTTTTCATTTTTTCATTTTTTTAATAAAACCAAATTTGGTTTTATAGTTTTAACTATTATATTTTCGAGTTCAGTTCGACTCGCCTCGCTCGTCTCACTGTGGTAATCCATAAAGAAGCGTGAGCTTTTTTTCGATTTGCACAGCAAATCGAAAAGCGAGCATTGCTCGCTAAAATCAAAAGAAAATAAAAACGGGAGAAAATTGATTCCCTCCCGTTTTTATTTTTTTCCGATTCGACAACTCATCGCTGCATTGTTTCATCAAAAACCTTAAGCGCTTCCTTCTGCTTAGAATTTAGTTTCTTAGGAACATCCACTTCAAAAGTAATGTAGTGGTTACCTCTACTCTTTGGATTGTGAACATTGCAAACACCTTTACCTTTTAGTCTAATGCGGGTACCGTTTTGTGTTCCTGCTTTCACAGTAGTCTTTACTGGACCATCCACTGTGTCCACTGTCAGTTCAGCGCCTAGCGCAGCCTGCGCAAATGAAATGTGCTCGTTTGTATAAATATCCATTCCCTCACGTCCAAATTTTGCCGAAGGCGTAACTCTGATATTCACAAGTAGATCACCTCTAGGCCCACCGTTTGTTCCCGGCTCACCCTTACCGGAGATTCTGATTGAATTCATATCATCAATACCAGCTGGGATATCTACTTCTATCTCTTTCTTAGTCTGAATCCATCCTACTCCGTGGCAGTCAGGACATTTCTCTTTAATGATTTGACCTGTACCATTACAATCTGGACAAGGAGTAGTTGATTGCATCACACCAAGCATAGTTTGTCTTTGAACTGTAACCATTCCCTGTCCTCCACATTTTGGACAAGTCTCTGGATGTGTCCCAGCTTTAGCGCCTGTGCCGTGACATGAAGCACAATCTTCCTTGAAGTCAATCTTGATTTTTTTCTTGACACCAAAGACTGCTTCTTCAAAAGTAATTCGCATCATTATGCGCACATCGGCTCCACGTCTAGGTCCGTTGTCAGGGCCTCTACGTCTGCCTCCGCCAAAAATGTCGCCGAAGATATCACCGAATCCGCCAAAGATATCGCCAAAGTCAAACTGAGTAAAGTCAAAGCCCGCGCCTGGATTTCCACCTTCAAATGCTGCATGACCAAACTGATCGTACTGCTTACGTTTATCAGCGTCACTAAGCACAGCATATGCTTCAGATGCTTCCTTAAACTTTGCCGCTGCTTCTTCCTTAGTCTTTTCATCTTTGTCGGCATTCACATCTGGATGATATTTCTTAGCAACATTTCTGTATGCTTTTTTTATATCAGCCTCACTAGCGTTTTTATCTACGCCTAAGACCTCATAGTAATCTCTTTTATTTGCCATTATCGCTTCCTCTTCTTAAAATTAGGATTCCCCATATCTTTAAACTGCACGAATGCTACAGGTAACCCCGTAACATTCGTACTGTAATAGTTGATTAACATCTATTCAAATCTTAATCATCTAAGAACTATTATACTTTATACTTCTTCGTAGTCTGCGTCTTCTACGTTGTCATCTTTTGGTGCATTTGAGTCTGCATCTGCTGCACCTTCAGTCTGCTGCTGTGCTGCCTGGGCTTCCTGTGCAGCTTGCTCGTACATCTTTGTGAATACTGGCTGACTAGCGTTCATAAGTTTTTCTTGAGCATCCTTGATTTCCTGAACTTGCTCATCTGTCAATTCTTCAGTCTCTTTGTATTTCTCTAATACTGCTTTAAGAGCATCAACTTCGGCTTGAACTTTAGATTTGTCATCTTCAGTAATCTTGTCGCCTGCTTCTTTGATAGCCTGCTCTGTGCTACTTACGATAGCTTCAGCGCCGTTCTTTGTTTCAACAGCCTCTTTACGTTTCTTATCCTGAGCCTCAAATTCTTTAGCTTCGTTTACAGCTTTCTCAATATCTTCCTCTGACATATTTGAACCAGCTGTGATTGTGATGTGCTGCTCTTTACCAGTTCCTTTGTCTTGGGCTGTTACGTTTACGATACCGTTTGCATCAATATCGAATGTAACTTCAATCTGAGGGACTCCTCTTGGAGCTGGTGCTATACCATCCAAACGGAATCTTCCAAGACTCTTGTTATCTTTAGCAAACTCTCGCTCACCCTGTACTACGTTGATATCAACGGCTGACTGATTGTCTTCAGCTGTTGAGAAGATCTGACTCTTCTTAGTAGGGATTGTAGTGTTACGTTCGATTAAGTGAGTAGCTACACCACCCATTGTCTCGATTGAAAGTGTAAGTGGAGTTACATCAAGTAGTAAGATGTCTCCAGCACCTTCATCGCCTGCCAATTTACCACCCTGGATTGAAGCACCAAGCGCAACACACTCATCAGGATTTAGTGTCTTAGAAGGCTCTTTGCCTGTAAGCTGTTTAACCTTATCCTGTACTGCTGGGATACGTGTTGAACCACCCACTAATAAAACCATTCCTAGTTCTGAAGCACTGATTCCTGCATCCTTTAATGCGCTTTGTACAGGCTCTACTGTTCTTTCTACAAGGTCGCGAGTTAGCTCATCAAACTTGGCTTTTGTAATAGTCATATTTAAGTGCTGTGGACCTTGCTCGTTTGCTGTGATGTATGGAAGGTTAATGTCTACCTGTGAAGCGGATGAAAGTTTCTTCTTAGCATCTTCTGCTTCAGCCTTAACTCTTTCCATAGCCATCTTATCTGTGTTTAGATCAATACCAGTCTTTGACTTAAAGTCTTCAACCATGTAATCCATAATCTTCTTATCAAAGTCATCACCACCTAGCTTGTTGTCACCAGATGTTGCAAGTACTTCGATTACGCCATCACCGATATCGATGATTGATACGTCAAATGTACCACCACCTAAATCGTATACCATAATCTTCTGCTCGCCTTCGTTATCAAGACCGTAAGCTAGAGCTGCTGCTGTTGGCTCGTTGATGATTCTCTTAACATCAAGACCAGCAATCTTACCAGCATCCTTTGTAGCCTGGCGCTGTGCATCGTTAAAGTAAGCAGGAACAGTGATAACTGCCTCTGTTACTTTCTCACCTAAATAGCTTTCAGCATCTGCTTTTAATTTTTGAAGTATCATGGCTGAAATAGCCTGTGGTGTGTAGTCTTTGCCTTCGATAGTTACTTTGTAGTCACTACCCATATGTCTCTTAATTGATGAAACTGTACCGTCTGCGTTTGTCACTGCCTGACGCTTTGCGTTGTCACCAACTAATCTCTCGCCATCTTTCTTAAACGCTACTACTGAAGGTGTAGTACGGGACCCTTCAGCGTTTGTGATAACAGTAGGTTCTCCACCTTCCATTACTGCCACACATGAATTTGTTGTTCCTAAATCAATACCTATTATTTTACCCATTTTTATTACCTCCTAAATTTAACTTTAGATTATTTTCTTAATTTGCTACTTTCACTAGACTGTGTCTTATTACTGTGTCGTGAAATTTGTAACCTTTTTGAAGTACTTCGATAATCATGTTTTCTTCGTACTCATCATTTTCTTCATGCATAACTGCATTGTGCAGTTCTGGGTCAAACTCTTTGCCTTGGGCTTCTATCTCTTCCACACCCATATCTTTAAGTGCGTCTGATAGTTGTTTGTAAATTAGGTTCATTCCTTCGCCCACAGAAGACTTTAACTCTTCCTCACTCAAAGCTTCGATTCCTCTTTCAAAATTATCTACTACAGGAAGGAGTTTTTCTATTATGTTTATCTCACCCATCTCATAATTTTGAATCTTTTCTTTTTCATTTCTGCTTCTGAAGTTTTGAAATTCAGCAAAAAGTCTTGTGTACTTATCAGTCATCTCATCTAGTTCTTCTTTAAGTTTTTCCTTCTTACTCTTTTTCTTTTCTTTCTTCATCGCATCGATTTTTTCATCTTCTTTGTGCTCTGGCATTTCGTGAATATGCTCTTTGCTCGATGAAGCCTCTTCCTTTACCTCCTCTGTATTGGCATCATTAGTCTCGTCAAGATTAGCCTCGCTATTTTTTTCTTCACTCATTTTCTGATGCTCCTTTCTCTACCGAGTCTTCAATCACTTCATTAGTGCTCTCTGTTATTTCCTCGATAGCCTTTTTTGTTTTGTCTTCTAAGGCTTTTCTAGCCTTTTTATTTAAAGCAGTTTTTGATTCGAATGAATCTTTAATCTGCTCTTTTACATTTCTTAATGTTTCAACTACTCGCTCGTAATCCATTCTCTTTGGACCGATAATACCGATGGTTCCTTTGAAGCCGTCTTCTAATTCGTATGTGGCTGTCACCACCGAACAATCTTTCATCTCTTGGATTGGAGTCTCACTACCAATGTAAACTTGAATTCCTGTGCTATCGTCACCATCCTTCACTAACTCGGTAAGCTGTGACTTCTCCTCCAAAGTAGTTAAAAGTTTACTTGCTCTTTCTTTATCTGACAGTTCTGGATACTTGAAAATGTTAGTGGCGCCTGATGTGTAAATCTTCATCTGCTCTTCAGTAGCGATGGCTTCTGTAATAGCCTGCATCACTTCATTTACCAAATGTTCCATCTTACCCGCTTGTTTGGTAAGTGCTGTAATCACTCCAAGATTAATCTCCTCAAGCGACAACCCTGCCAAAGCCGTGTTCATAGCAACGTTTAGTCTAACTATCATCTCCTGATTCACATCATCCTCCACATCAAGGATTTTGTTAATCACTCGATTTTTATCGGAAACTACTGTTAAGAGAAGCTGTTTGTCCTCTAATAAGGAAAGCTGAACAAATTTGATTTTGTTACCGAGCGACTTTGGTGTGGTAACCATTGTGGCGTAATTGGTATTGTTCGCCAAAACTTTTGCCATATTTTCCATCATGGCATCCACCTTGTCCATCTTCTCTATAATCAGTTCTTCTCTCTCGGAAACTTTTTTCTCGCGCTCATCTATCTGCTTTAACATATGATCAACGTAGAATCTGTAGCCTTTGTCGGTAGGTATTCTACCTGACGATGTATGAGGTTGGATGATAAATCCATCTTCCTCTAGGTCTGACATTTCATTTCTAATAGTGGCTGAACTTAGGTTCAAATCACTGTTTTTTGAAATGGTTCTGGACCCCACCGGCTCTCCAGTTTCCAAATAGTTTCTAATGATAGCATCTAATATTTTTTCTTTTCTTTCATTTAATTCCATGGGAGCTCCTCCATGTTTTTCATTTTATTAGCACTCAACTAGGTCGAGTGCTAACTGCTATCTGTGTATAGTATATACCTTTTAGAGTAAAAGTCAATATTTTAATTGTAAAAGTTCTGTTAACACAAAAAGTCTGAATTGTAACAAAAAAGAAGCCTCCTTCAAAAGCTATTTTCGAAGGAGTGCTTCTATTATTGTTATATATTGGACTCGTCTTAATTATCTATTTTATAAGTATAAACCTCAGATATTTCTTCCTTATATCCTTTGTAGAAGCCTTTTGGCATTCCTAAAACTATTTTTGCTCCTCTGTTATATAGTAGGAACATCTTCTTATTCTTTTTATCAAACGAAAGGCCTTCTATCTCGCCCTGTCTTTTTACATCGTCAAAAGTTCTCTCCAAAACTACCGTGGCAAATGTAGACTTTTTATTAAACTTAGTTCTATATAAGTGATCACATTCTTTGTAGTCTGCATCTCCATCGTCGGCTGTCAAATAGTAATCGCCATCATAGTAAGCCGCACCCTGGATCCACTGTGGAGGCATCTGCATATGAACTTTTCCAATGTATTTGCCTGTGTCCAAATCATAATTATAAAGATATCTTCCGCTCTCTTCTCCTACCCAAGAGCACATACATACAGTTTTGTTATCAGGATTCACTGCAATACCGGAGCATTCTTTTTGTCCGCTCTTGCTCTCAAAGTTAAAAGTTCTCTTTAGCGTCAAAGTATCAGTGTCATAAACAGCAATCTGTATATTTTTACCTACGCCATCCATAAAGTATTCAACGCCCAAGTAAAGCTCGTGATTATAAACATCAATATCGCCAATATGATTAACTTGTTTTTTGTATCCGACAAAAGGTTTATCGTTTTCATTTACCACTTTCCAGTTTTTGTCATATTTAGTAAGTGTGGTACTTCCACTCACATAGTAAAAACCGTCTTCGTAACAAACACCCTGTCTTCCGTTTACTCTTACCGACTTTTCTAAACTATACTGATGTTTAGGCAGCATATCACTTCCTTTATCTTCCGGTCTGGCTGAAGAAGTATTTGACGTACTACCACATCCTACTAGCATTACTAAAATACTCAAACAAACTACTACGCTTAAAATCTTTTTCATTGGTTCCTCCTTATCCAAGTGCAACATCTAGCACCATCATCAGTGCAAATCCTATCGCCACTCCAATTGTTCCTATATTACTATGCTTACCAGATTGCGACTCTGGAATCAATTCTTCTACCACTACATATATCATTGCGCCTGCGGCAAAGGACAAAAAGTATGGTAACAACGGCGAAATAATATTTGTCATCAATATTGTGATAAGTCCAAATATTGGCTCCACTAACCCTGAAAGCACTCCGTATCCAAATGCTTTGGGCTTTGTTATTATTTTGCCTTTTGTTTTGTCATAGTTCAGCATAGGCATAGATACTATGGCTCCTTCAGGAAAGTTTTGAATTGCTATACCTATGGACAATACAAACGCTCCAGCTATAGTAATCATAGAATTACCGGATAGCAATCCAGCAAATACTACTCCCACTGCCATACCTTCTGGTATGTTATGCAGTGTAACAGCTAGCACCAACATCATCGATCTATTTAAATGGGTACTCACCCCTTCAGGTTTATCTGTATCTAAATGTAAGTGCGGGATAAGACTATCTAATAACAGCAAAAATAGTATGCCTGCTAAAAATCCTACTACCGCTGGAACCCATGCCATAATATTCTGTTCTTTAGCCATTTCTATAGACGGAATTAAAAGCGACCATACAGATGCCGCAATCATAACACCTGACACAAACCCTAATAGCGCCTTTTGAACTTTGTTGTTCATCTTCTTTTTCATAAAGAAAATAGTGGCAGCTCCTAGAGTTGTTCCAATGAAAGGTATCATTAATCCCCAAAATGTCGCTATATTTTTACTCATAATACTACCTTGCTATATTTTACTTTTTCCCAAATAACTTCTTTGTATAGTTTTCGCAATTTGAAGACTCAACTACATAGCCTATATCAGCTATCGCTCCTTGCAATCTTTCAATATCCGGTTTTTCCTCAGTAACAAAACTACTCTCACCCTTTTTGTGAGAGCTCTTAACTTTTTTTGCATCGGGAATTGTTTTTCTAATTACATCATTCATATGCGCTTCGCACATGTTACACATCATCCCATCAATTTTCAATGTTGTTTTTATCATCTTTCTGCCTTTCCTTTGAAGATGTTAGTTTGAACTAACTTGAAGTATACATTAATTTTATTTATTTTTCAAATAATAAGCAGAAAAAGAATTGATAAATGATATATCAATCCTTTTTCGTGATAACTTTATTAGTTTTTATTTCACGGTCACTTTAAACTTTTTATATAAACAGTTTTGAGTGTACACGTAAATAATGGTAGTGCCTTTACCTAGACCTTTAACCTTGCCCTTCTTGCTAACTTTAGCAATAGCCTTG
>CAJOMD010000031.1 GCA_905235555.1 uncultured Eubacterium sp. | reverse complement strand
GATGGTTGCTGTTTAGTTATCAATGTTCTTATTATAAAAACTTTTTTGCTGCGCACAAAATCTGCTGATTTCGCGACAGCCTATTTAATATAGCACAGCACAAAAGGCATGTCAACATTTTTTCTTTTAAAAAGAAAAAAATTTTAGAGAAATACTCTAAACGGAGAAGGAGGGATTTGAACCCTCGCGCCGCTATTAACGACCTACTCCCTTTCCAGGGGAGCCCCTTCAGCCACTTGGGTACTTCTCCCAGTTGACTATAGTTTTCATACTATGTTATATGCTCTGACTATGACGTCAGATGTAGAATAAATCTACAGCGGAGAAGGTGGGATTCGAACCCACGGTGGCGTGAACCACACTGGTTTTCAAGACCAGCACCATAAACCACTCGGACACCTCTCCGGGTCTTGCTCTATAGCGAGCGAACATTAAAATAATATCAAAAAATTATTTTAGTGTCAACAAAGTTTTTGCTACTTCAATATCTTCTGGAGTTGTTATTTTTATGTTGTCGTATGAGCCTTCTACAAATTTTACTTTGGTGTTCCCAAAATTTTCTACCACCATGGCATCATCTGTCACTTCTAGGTTTCCCACTCCAAACATTTTGATGTATGAATTGTGTACCAAATCATATTCAAATGCCTGTGGTGTTTGAGTAATATAGAGTGTATCTCTAACTGGAGTGTTAACAACTAACCCGTCTTCATTTACTTCTTTGATAGTATCCTTAACAGGCATTCCGGCAACACACGCTTTATACTCCATTGCGCCATCAATACATCTATCAATAATGTCATTTGTAATCAATGGTCTTGCAGCATCATGTATCAAAACATAATCACCTGTTGTGTGCTCTAGTCCGTGATAAACAGAATCATACCTGTGCGCACCACCAGTGATAACCATAGCCACTTTCTTAAAACCATACTTTTCTACAAAATTTTCTACAGCGTACTCTCTCTCTCCCTCTGGCACCACTAATATCACTTCGTCCACTCTTGAGTTTTCAAAAGCGTTAAGCGAATACCACACAACTGGCTTTCCATTAATTTCCATATACTGTTTCTTTGTGTCGCTTTGCATTCTTGAACCGCTACCTGCGGCCAAAACTATTGCAGTAATCTTACTCATCTTTTGTCTCCTAACTTTAAGTTCGGAATCGCATTTAGATCCCATCCGTGTCTTGTTCCCTTTTCATATTCAAAGTAAGCAGCCGATCCTATCATCACAGCATTGTCTGTACAAAGTCCTGGTGATGGATAGTAAAAATCAACTCCACACTTCTCACATTCTTCTTTAAACATTTTTCTAAGAGCCGTGTTTGATGCCACTCCACCGGCCAAAGCAACTTTCTTCATTCCAGTTTCCTTAACTGCGAGCATTGCTCTTTCCATCAAAGTCTCCACCACAGACCTCTGGAAAGAAGCCGCCACATCTTCAGTCACTATTTCTTCGCTCTTCATCTTCTTGGCATTTAACTCATTTAGCACCGCAGATTTAACTCCACTGAAACTAAAGTCGTATGGATTGTCTGTAATCCTTGCCTTCGGAAAATCGTATGCTTGGTCGTTTCCTTCCTTTGCGGCCTTGTCTATCTTTGGCCCGCCCGGATAACCTAGTCCAATAGCACGAGCGACTTTGTCGAAGGCTTCACCAGCTGCATCGTCTCTAGACTTTCCAAGTATTTCGTATTCGCAGTAATCATTCACTTTCACAAGATGTGTATGACCACCAGAAACTATAAGACAAAGAAATGGCGGTTCTAAAGTTTTGTCTTCCACATAGTTTGCACAAACATGTCCCTCTATGTGATTAACCCCTACCAAAGGAATATCTTTTGCAAAAGCAATAGCCTTTGCCTCAGCCACACCCACTAAAAGCGCGCCCACAAGTCCCGGTCCATAAGTAACACCTATAGCGTCGATATCATCTAGTGTGCAGTTCGCATCACTTAGCGCTTTTTCGATCACTGGATTAATATTCTCAATATGCTTTCTTGAAGCAATCTCTGGAACCACTCCGCCATAAAGCGTGTGTAAGTCTATCTGTGATGATATAACGTTCGACAAAACTTCTCTACCATTAACAACGACCGCTGCTGCCGTCTCATCGCATGAACTTTCAATTGCTAAAATCTTTACATCTTTCATCGCTTACTTTTTACTTATAAAAAATTCTATTTAAAATTTCCTAACCACTCTGGCTTGCTAGTTTTTATAACTATTCTACTCTTCATCAAAATTAAGTTCTACACTCATACCATCTTTGCCTGCTATCACCCTGTCAAAGATGTCTTTGTAGTTGTCTACATAATCCCAAGGTCTAATTAGAGATGGGCTGTAGTGTGTCAGCCACATTTCCTTTGGCTGAGCCTTTGCACCAATCTCGCAGGCCTCTTTAAATGTCATGTGGGTTTTCTCTTTGGCCTTCTCTTCCATATCAGGTTCACCGTACATACCCTCGCAAATGAACAAGTCGGAATTTTTAGCGTTTTTTACTATAGAGTCGCATGGTCTGGAGTCTGTAGCATATGTAACCTTAAGACCGCGACGTGCAGGACCCATCACCATATCTGGCGTGTAAGTCTTTCCTTCAAACTCCACATCCTCTCCATTTTGAAGCTGACCCCAGCTAGTCACTGGAAGACCAAGCCCCTTAGCCTTTTCTAAATCAAACTTGCCGGCTCTATCAATTTCAATAGAATAACCATAGCAAGTAACTTTGTGTTTAAGTTTAAATGCATTTATTCTATAGCCGCAAATCTCGAAAGATTCTTCTGGCTCATTAATCTCGATAAAGTTTATATCAAATGGAATCTCTGGTGCAATCACGCACAAAGACTTAACTACCCTCTCCAAACCTTTTGGACCAATCATAGTGATAGGCTCAGTTCTCTCAGCATTTTTCATCGCAAGCAAAAGACCAGGTAAACCGCTGATGTGATCTGCGTGATAGTGTGTAAAACAAATCACATCGATTGGCTTAACTGTTAAACCTTTTTTATTGATTGCAATCTGAGTAGCCTCGCCACAATCAATCAACAAATTGCTTCCATTGTACCTGCACATCAGTGATGTCAAAAACCTCTTAGGTAGTGGCATCATTCCACCTGTGCCTAGCAAATAAATATCTAGCATAGTATTTCACCACTTTCATTTTTATAATGCATTAACACTGCATCTTCCACTGGCCTTTGGTAATACTGCTTTCTTCTTCCGATTACCTCAAAGCCTTTCTTTAAATATAATTCAATCGCTGCTTCATTTGACTCACGAACTTCCAAAAATAAATCGCTCACATCCTTCTTATCAAGATACGCCAAAATGCTGTCAAACAACATTTCCCCTATTCCTTCTCGCCTTCTTTTTGGATCCACCGCAATGCTTAGAAGTTCCGCATCAGGGGTCATAAGTCCCACCGAAGCATAACCAACTAACTCTTTGCCATCATCTGCGGCAAAGACCTTGGTATAGTTATTATAAAAAGTATCCTCAATCATCTCTCTAGACCAAGGAACTGTAAAACTAGAATTTTCAATATTAAAAATTCCATCTAAATCATTTTCTGTTGCTTCTCTTATACTAATCATTTTTCTGTTTTTCTTTTAATTCTCTCTCCGCTTGAGATAACATCAAATAGTCTGGTCTAAAATCATCTGCGCTCGTCACTTTGCCTTCGCCTAAATAATCTTTTGCCAAATACACAAACGAACTTGCTTTCACATAATTGTCATCTTCTTTAGCAAATGAATGTGCCACTTCCATTTTCTCATCTAGCATCTCTCGGTAAGCATCTACTCCATCGCCTAGGAAAATGACTTCTTGGTTTATCTCGCCAACCAACTCATCTATAGTAAGAACGCATTGTTCTTTAATCACTTCCACTTTTCCATCGTTAAACTTATAAAGTCCTGTAAACACCCTATCACGTCTAGCATCCATCATTGGACAAACTAAAACTTTAGAATCACTCACATTATAAGCGAGTGCCTCCATTGTCGGAACATTGATGATTGGTTTATCTAGCGCTAGACCAAGACCTTTTGCCGTAGCCCCACCTATACGAAGTCCAGTGTATGAACCAGGTCCGCCAGTAATAGCAATGGCATCAAGTACTGATAAATCAAGTTCCGTCTCTTTCTTCAGTTCATCAATCAAAGGTAGCAAAGTTTCAGAATGAGTCCTTTTATCAAGCGTTATATATTCACTTTTTATTTCACCATCCACGTATAGCGCGACACTTCCCGCCACAGAGGATGAATCGATAGCCAAAATCTCCATCCTACTCCTCTACTGTTATCTTCCGATAATCAAATCCTTTTTCTAAATCTTTTTCTATACAAATATGAACTGCATCTTCTGGCAAAAGTTCCTCAATCAAGTTTGCCCACTCAATCAAACAAACGCCCTCACCAAAAAAATATTCTTCATATCCAATATCATACATTTCATCTGGATGACCAATTCTATAAACATCAAAATGATAAAACGGAAGTCTACCATCCGTGTATTCTTGAATGATTGTAAACGTTGGGCTAACCACATCTTCCTGCACGCCTATGCCTTTGGCGAAGCCTTTTGTGAAAACAGTTTTTCCAACACCTAAATCTCCATCTATGCACACAATTTGACCAGGCTTAGCATTTGCGCCTAGTTTCATTCCTAAATCAAATGTGTCTTTTTCTGAATGTGATTCATTTATCATTTTATCCTCTGCATAATTTATGCAACATTTAGTTTTTAATAATCCTTATCAACGTAAAAAATAATCGCCAGTAGCCTGACGATTATTTTTCTTAGAAAATATATCAAAGGGCTAACCGTCACGGTAACACCTTTTCCATTCATAAAATAACATATCTATTTTAGTTTTGCAATATTATTTTATTCTTTTGTAGGTAGAAATGAGACTATATGTGCTTCTTGATGAATTCACTGAGTCTCTTGTAAACCAAAAGTGTGATAAAAGAATCGATAAATCCTTTTATCGCATTAAATGGAACCACTGAGAATAGAACCAAAGTTTTCTTATCTACAATCAAGTTGCTGATAGCTTTTCCCATTCCAGCACACATTTGATCATTTACTCCGTAAAGTGGTAGCATCACAAAGTAGTTCATAAGACCGCCCACGATAGCCATACAAAGAATGCTGACTGCAAGTCCCACAATAGCTCCGTGCACTGTTTTCTTATATTTGTAAATAAGACTAGCTGGAACTACAAATGCACAACCAATTGCAAAGTTTGCAAGTTCTCCTACGCCACCAGTTCTTGTAATCAACAAGTGAATCAAGTTCTTAACCAATTCCATGATTGTGCCTGCTACAGGTCCTAGAATAAATGAGCCAATCATAATTGGAATATCACTTATGTCTAACTTATAAAACTCTGGTGCGATAAATGGTAATGGTACTTCAATAAAATAAAGTATAACACTGATTGCAGTGATGACGCCCATTAACGCCATTTTCTTTGTCGTAAATAATTTCTTCATTTACTTCTCCTCTCTCATCCAGACTATACTGTCGGTTATGGAATTTCACCATATCATGCGTCCGCCTTTAGACTTCGGCTTGCTGACTTTAACAGCCGGTGGGGAGTTACACCCCGCCTCGAAGATGTCTGTATTTAATTATTATTTTACAAAATCAAAAACTAACTCAATTTTTGCTTTACTTTTCGATTTGTACAAAAGCATCGTAGATGGCTCTCATAGCGATTTCAAAATCTTCTTCGGCTACACCGATAATGATGTTTAGCTCTGAAGAACCCTGGTCAATCATCTTAACGTTTACTCTTGAATCAGCTAGCGCCTTGAAAAGAATGGCCGCTGTACCTCTTGTACTCTTCATACCTCTACCTACAATAGTAATTAGAGCGAGGTCTGATTCTATATATAATTGATCCGGATGAACTCTGCTATGAATTTCATCTAGGATAGCTGTCTCTTTGCCTGTGAGCGCATCAGTCTGAATAATAACACTCATTGTGTCGATTCCTGATGGCATATGTTCGAAGCTCACATCATTCTTCTCCAAAGATCTTAAAACATTTCTACCAAAACCAACTGTTGAGTTCATTTTGTCTTTCTCGATAGTGATAACTGACATACCCTTTTTGCCGGCGATACCTGTAATGATATGCTCTGGCTTTTCAGCTGTCTCTGACACAATCATTGTGCCGTGATCTTGTGGTCTGTTTGTATTTCTAATATTTATTGGAATGCCTGCTGAACGAACCGGAAAAACAGCATCTTCATGTAACACTGATGCTCCCATATAAGCAAGCTCTCTAAGTTCTGCATACGTGATAGTCTTGATAGGTTCAGAGCCTTTAACCACTCTTGGATCTGCAATCAAGAAACCGCTCACGTCAGTCCAATTCTCATAAAGTTCAGCTTGCGCAGCTCTAGCCACTATTGAACCTGTGATATCTGAACCGCCTCTTGAGAAAGTCTTGATAGTTCCGTTTGGCATTGAACCATAGAACCCTGGGATAACAGCGTTCTCGCTCTCCTCTAGTTTAGGGCGAAGCTTTGCTCTTGTCTTATCCCAATCATACTTTCCTTGCTCGTCAAAGAAAATGTATTTAGCTGCATCCAAGAATTGATATCCAAGGTACGCTGCCAAAATCTTACTGTTCAAATACTCACCACGACTAGCCGCATAGTCTCGGCCTGCCATATTGGTGAATGAATCTTTAATCTTATCGAAATCAGCATCCAACTCTATATCAATACCAAGTTCTGAGATGATTCCGTCGTATCTCTCTTTAATCTTTGCAAGCAACTCTTCAAAAGGCTCATCGTTCACTGCTTTGTCGTAGCATTCATATAGCATGTCTGTAACTTTGATGTCGTGCTTATCCCTCTTACCTGGAGCTGAAGCCACCACAAACACACGCTTATCATCAGCCTTTACAATATCTGCCACTTTTTTAAATTGTCCCGCGTCCGCCAAAGAGCTTCCGCCAAACTTTGCAACTTTTACGTCCATAATTAACCTCTAATATTAATCATCTAATCTAATTCTTGAAATCACACCAAGCGTGCCAGCCTTTGCCTTAAAGTCACTCTCTGACATTACTGATGTAACAAAACCAATCTCTCCATCTATACCAGCATCTACAAATTCTACGTCTTTGAACACGTCACGCACTTTGTCTTTGCCGGCCTTAGTTCTAACGAAGAACTTCTTCTTTGAGAATGAGAAATCTTCTAATTCCTGCTTCTCAGCTTTCCACTGGATAGTAGTTGATGTATTAAGGTGTCTGATACAATCCACCACGTCACTCACTACCGCACTAGCTGTTGGAAGCTTACCTGCTCCACTTCCGATAAATGCAATATCTCCCACCATATTTCCGCGCACCATAATGCCATTTGTAACATCCTGGATTGGATATAGTGGATGACCTTCTTTAAGAAGCATTGGAGCCACAAAAGCTGTCACTCTCTTACCATCCATCTTACTGCAAGCAATAAGTTTGATAGTCATGTCCATAGCCTTTGCATATTTAAAGTCATCAGAAGTAATCTTGGAAATTCCTTCTGTGTAAATCTCTTCAAAGTCCACTGTCTTTTCTGTAGCAAGTGAAGTCAAAATTGCAATCTTTCTTACCGCGTCAAATCCTTCTATGTCAGCTTCAGGATTTCTTTCCGCATAACCAAGATCTTGCGCCTGCTTCAAAGTAATATCAAAGTCAGCTCCTTCTTTTTCCATCTTAGTCAAGATATAGTTGGTAGTACCATTCATGATACCAGCTATCTCTTGAATTCTGTCTGCAGTAATGTGCATATTTATTGGACGAATAATTGGAATTCCGCCACCTACAGCCGCTTCAAATAAGAAGTTTCTGTTGTGTGAAATTGCAATGTCAATAAGTTCGGCACCATACTTAGCAACTAATTCTTTGTTTGATGTAGCAACGCTCTTGCCAGCCTCTAAGGCAGATTTAACAAACTCGTACGCAGGATGCAAACCACCCATAACTTCGATTACTACTTCCACTTCTGGGTCGTTTAAAATTACATCGTAATCATGCACGAGTACATCTTCACAAGGGTCACCAGGGAACTCTCTTAAGTCTAAAACGTACTTAATATCAATCTCTTCTCCTGATTTCTCGTTTACAATGTTGCTATTTTCTTTTATGATTTGGAATACTCCAGAACCCACTGTTCCGTATCCCAGTATCGCTACTTTTATCATAGTTAGCACTCCTTAATCGGTATTACTAACTAATTTACCAAAAATAAGGGGTTTTATCAATAGAAAGTTTGATAAAAGTTTAACGAAATCTACGGGTTTAAAATCTATCACGATAAAGTAATAAACCCGTCGAATTCGACGGGTTTAACTTATTCATGAATCCACTTCAAATATTCATTTATAAAAGGGTCTAAATATCCATCCAATACTTTATTAACATCTGCCACTTCGCAGTTTGTTCTGTGGTCTTTAGCCATAGTATAAGGCTGAAGTACATATGAACGGATTTGGTTGCCCCATCCTATCTCTGTTACCTCGCCGCGGATATCATCTCGCTTAGCAGCCTCTTCTTCTTTCTTCTTTAAATAAAGTTGCGACTTAAGCATTCGCATCGCTTGCTCTTTGTTTTGAGTTTGAGATCTTTGGTTTTGACACTGAACAACTATGCCCGTCGGTATGTGAGTAATTCTAATGGCCGATGAAGTTTTGTTTACATGCTGTCCACCTGCTCCGCTCGCTCTGTATGTATCCACTCTTATCTCGTCATCATTTATTTCTATATCCAAGTCTTCTTCTATCTCTGGCATTACTTCCACTGATGTAAATGACGTCTGTCTCTTACCCTGTGCATTGAAAGGACTGATACGAACTAGTCTGTGAACACCTTTTTCAGATTTTAAATAGCCGTATGCATTCGTTCCCTTAACCATAAATGTAATAGACTTAATTCCTGCTTCATCTCCGTCTAAAAAGTCCACCACTTCGTGTGTGAATCCGTGTGACTCTGCATAGCGTGTATACATTCTATATAGCATGCTCGCCCAATCGCAAGACTCTGTTCCACCTGCACCAGCATTTATCTTAATAACCGCATCACAATCATCATACTCATCCGACAAAAGCGCTGAAATTTTCACTCTATCAAACTCTGCTACAAAAGAATCCAATGCTTCTTTAAGTTCATCAGCTGACAAAGCATCTTCATCTTCTTCTGTCATCTCAATCATTACAGAAACATCATCATACTGCTCCTGCAAATCCTTGATCTCCGCCAAAGACTTCTTCAAAGCATTCGCTTCCTTCACAGTCTTTTGCGCAGACTCAGAATCGTCCCAGAAGTTTGGCTTTTCCATAGTTGCTTCTAACTCAGAAATCTGCTTTTCTGTCTCTTCTATATGAAAAGACTTTGCAAGTTCTTCTAGACGGTCTGTATAACTATTCAATTCTTGTTTGTACTGTTCTAGTTCTATCATTTAATTTCCTTTAAAATACCTGGGGACAAAATCATCCCCAGGTTTAGTTTCGTTTTATGCGCCAGGTCTTCCGTGACAATGTTTATATTTCTTACCACTTCCGCATGGACATGGGTCGTTTGGATAAACCTTTTCTGTCTCTCTAACCTTTGGCTTGTGTATCTCTTGGTCATCGCCTTTGTTAGTACCAGTGACCTCAGCCACCTCCTCACGTTCAACGCTCTGTTCAACCTGAAGATGGAATAGAGTTCTAATTGTATCTTCTTTTATGGCGTCCACCATATAAGCAAATATTTCAAACGCCTGAATCTTGTACTCAATAGCTGGATCCTTCTGACCGTAAGCTGCTAATCCAATACCCTGCTTCAATTGCTCCAAATCATCCAAGTGGTCCATCCACTTCTGATCGATGACACGCATTAGAACCATACGTTCTAACTCACGCACATGCTCTGGCTCTGGGAATTCGGATTCTTTAAGCTCGTAAGCCTTGTGAGCACCTTCTTTTATAATCTGCTTAAACTCAGCCTGTGATAGCTGATTTAATTCCTCTTCACTAATCTCTAGCTGCAAAGGAATAATATCAAATAACGCCTGATGCAAACCTTCAGTATCCCAATCTTTTGGATTATCACCTTGACAGAATTGGTCGACCTTAGCATCTATAACCTCATTCATCATCTTGATAATGGAGTCACGCATATCTTCGCCATCTAGCACACGAGCTCTTTCGGCATATATTATCTCTCTTTGGTCATTGTTAACCTTATCGTAATCCATAAGGTTCTTTCTGATACCAAAGTTGTTACCCTCAATCTTCTTCTGCGCGCGTTCAATCGTGTTCGACAAAGACTTGTGATGTATCTCTTCGTTCTCAGGAACGCGAAGTGCATTGAACACTGAAATCAAACGCTCTGAACCAAAGAGTCGCATAATATCATCTTCTAGCGAGATGAAGAACTTAGATTCACCCACGTCACCTTGTCTACCTGAACGTCCACGAAGCTGGTTATCAATACGTCTAGACTCATGTCTTTCCGTACCAACAATCTTCAAACCGCCCGCTTCTCTTGCTTCATCGTCCAACTTAATATCAGTACCACGACCAGCCATGTTAGTAGCGATAGTTACTGCACCGTGTTTGCCGGCGTCTGCCACTATCTCAGCTTCCATCTCGTGGAACTTCGCATTCAACACATTATGAGGAATGCCTTGTTTCTTAAGAAGTTTACTAATCTCTTCAGATGAATCGATGTTAATAGTACCAACCAAAACTGGCTGTCCCTTCTTGTGAGCTTTCACAATCTCCTCTATAACAGCGTGTAGCTTTTCCTTTCTTGTTTTAAATACAGCATCATCATAGTCTGTTCTTCTGATTGGCTCGTTTGTTGGAATCTCAACAACGTCCATGCTGTAGATATCTCTAAACTCTTTTTCCTCTGTAACAGCGGTACCTGTCATACCCGCTTTTTTTTCATATTTATTAAAGAAGTTCTGGAATGTAATAGTAGCTAAAGTTTTACTTTCTCTTTGAACCTTAACATGCTCTTTGGCTTCGATAGCCTGATGCAAACCATCTGAATATCTTCTACCTGGCATGATACGTCCAGTAAACTCATCTACTATCAATACTTCATTATCTCTAACCACATAGTCCTGGTCTCTGTGCATCAAGTTGTGAGCACGAAGAGCAAGAATCATATTGTGCTGTAACTCTAAGTTTTCAGCATCAGCATAGTTGTCTACGTGGAAGAACTGCTCTACCTTTTTAATACCTTGTGCCGTTAGTGTTACAATCTTATCCTTCTCGTTTACAAGAAAGTCTCCATCTTCTTCTAAGTCCACTCCCATCAAAGCATCCATCTTTGAAAGATCAGTTTTGGCCTCACCTTTCTCCATACGACGCGCCAAAATATCACACATCTCGTAAAGCTTAGTAGACTTTCCGCTTGAACCAGAAATGATGAGTGGTGTTCTAGCCTCGTCAATAAGAACCGAGTCCACCTCATCCACGATGGCAAAGTGCAAACCTCTTTGAACCAGTTGCTCTTTATAAACAACCATATTGTCTCTCAAATAATCGAAACCAAGTTCGTTATTTGTGATGTATGTAATATCTGAATTGTATGCTTCTCTCTTTTCTTCAGGTTCCATATCAGCAAGTACGCAACCAACTGTAAGACCTAGTGCTCTATGAACTTGACCCATCCACTCAGCATCACGGTTTGCCAAGTATTCGTTTACCGTTACTATATGAACACCTTTGCCTTCAAGCGCATTCAAATATGCTGGAAGCAAACAAGTCTGTGTTTTACCTTCACCAGTCTTCATCTCTGCGATACGACCTTCGTGAAGAATAATACCACCCTGTAACTGACAAGGATAGTGCTCTGTACCAAGGATACGTCTTGTAGCCTCTCGTACCAAAGCAAACGCCTCCGGCAAAAGATCATCCAAAGTCTCTCCATTGGCTAAACGCTCTTTGAACTCCTCAGTTTTAGCCTTCATCTCATCGTCAGAAAGTTTCATCATGTCATCTCTTAACGAAAGAATCTTATCAACTTTATGCCTATGTCTCTTTAATTCTCTCTCACTATGAGTTCCTATTACTTTTGTTACTAATCCCATTGTATGTACCTCATTCTATAAAATATGGCAAAATAAAATCTGCCTTTTTTACATCTTGAAATATTCTATCAAACAGGCAGATTTTATTCAATAAACATAGTGTTATTTAAATGTTAACATTTTATGAACAATGAGAACAGTCACTCAAAGCCCCACGGGCTTTTTCGTGAGGGCATTCGCCCAATATATCTAAAATAAAAAAGGGAGATAAGAATTTATTCTTATCTCCCTTTTCCATTTTATCTATACTGTTCTCATTGCTAATCCAGTTCTGGCTCAATTAAACCATATGTATCGCCTTTTCTCTTATAAACCACATTTACCTCATCAGTATCTGCGTTTAGGAAAACGAAAAAACTATGTCCTAGCATATCCATTTGCTCACATGCTTCTTCTGGATCCATAGGCTTAATGCCGAATCTCTTAGTTCTAACAATTTGAACACCCTCGTCATCGTATGCGGATTCCTCCACATAATCTTCAGCGAAGATTTCTTTTACAGTACGTTTACTATCAATCAATTTTTCTTTGTATCTAATCAACTGTCTGATGATAGTATCCTGTGCCATGTCAATAGCAGCAAATAAATCCATATCCTCTTCTTCCGCTCTAATGATATGTCCTCTTAACTTGATTGTCACCTCCACTTTCTTCATGTTCTTACGTTCACTAAGGGTTACATCTACTTTCGTGTCATCATCTAGGTATTTGCCTACCTTCGCAAACTTGTCATTAATTTGGTTCTTAATGCCTTCTTTAACTTCCAAGTTCTTTCCAAAAATAATAATATTCATGATGTCACTCCCTTCTATTACTTTGTACTTATATTCTATCACAAAATGGGGTATTCATAAATAAAAAAGAGCCTGAACTTTTAAAGTTCAAGCTCCTTTATATGTTCAATTTTTATTTATCCTATAATACGTCTAGCTGCACATGGTGAACCCATTCCACTGATAGTGATACCTGTTCTCTCGTTTGATGCGTGGATAATCTGTCCGCCACCCATATAGATAGCAACGTGACTGATTCTTCCGCCACCATATCTGTAGAATAACAAGTCACCAGCTTTTAGATTACTCATTGATACTGCACGACCATTGTTTACCTGAGTATATGATGATCTGTTTAGTGAAATACCAAAGTGTGCATATACTGACATTGTAAATCCTGAACAGTCTGTACCGTGTGTCAAACTTGATCCACCAAATACGTAAGGATTTCCTAGGAAGTTCTTAGCGTATGAAACGATTGATCCGCCTCTTCCGCCACCTGATGAACCACCAGAGTAACTTCTACGTTTTGGTTTACTATATCCGTAACTGCTTGAGTTGCTTCTACGACTAGAGTTTCCATTGCTAGCATTACTGTTTCCAGTATTACCACCATTATTATTTCCAACGTTGGCATTTCCGCCGCCATTGTTTCCACCACCAGCGTTTCCGCCACCGTTATTGTTATTATTGTTTTCTGCTGCTTCTGCGGCTGCTGCCTCTGCTGCTGCTCTAGCTTCTGCAGCTTCTCTA
Source organism: uncultured Eubacterium sp. (assembly GCA_905235555.1). Lineage (GTDB taxonomy): Bacteria > Bacillota > Clostridia > Lachnospirales > Lachnospiraceae > Eubacterium_G. The sequence continues at coordinate 1,497 of CAJOMD010000031.1, read as the reverse complement.
GCTCTCTCTGCTTCTATCTCAGCTTTTTCTTCAGCGATAGTCTTAGCCTGGTCAAAGTCCACAGATACTTTGACGAAGTCAGATGAAACCCATCCGTTCTTTCCTTCACTTACTCTTAACTTAACCCATCTACCATCCTTGCTGTACTTCTTCATTGACTTGCAGTCACCCTTGAAGACATTTGTTACAACAGATGATTCTGATGAACTCTTTGATCTTAAGTGAACACCGTTTTCCTTAACTGTAGCAAAAACATAACCTTCGTCTAGGCAGAAGTTGATAGCGTCATCACCAGTCTTAAAGAAACTAGCTTTACAATATCCTCTACAATTACCTGACTTAATCTTGAACCAACCATTGCTAGTCTTCTCTAGAACGATTGCTCCGCAGTTATTGTAGATCTTACCTTTTACCTTTGAGTTTTCGTTTGGTTTTTTACGAACGTTAACGTATCCCTCATCACCACCAGAAACTTTAGCGATAGCGATATCAGAGAATACATTGCTCATCTTGCTGTTCATGTTTACATTAACGTTTTCACCGTCAGTTGGTGAAGTCTGATATGCTGGAAGCATGCTAGAAACATCCTTGCCGCCGTTATCAATATAACCGCCTACAAGCTCTGTCGCACCCGCTGCAGGTATATCTGTTTCCAACTCTTCCGCTGGTACAGGAACCATGCTAGACACAGAAAGTGTCATAGCGAACACCATACATGCTATTTTCTTTGTAATTTGGTTTTTCATAAAAAATAACCTCCAATAATTTGTAACGCATTGGAATTTGTAAATGTTACAAATGTATTACAATTATAACAATAAATGCATTATTGTCAACCTCTTTTTGCTATTTTCTCAAGTTTCATCACATTTGAGAAAGTGTGTTATGTAAAGTTATCCACACCATCTTTTATTATTTTTTTATGTAAAGTAAAAGTGGCTTTTTTTTACTTTTTGTGCTATCTTTTTTCTAGATAAAACACTAGTCATTATTATATATAGAAAAGTAATATAATATTGATAGTTAGGAGATAAATATGCAAAAAGCAGTAATTATAACTGGAGTTTCGGGTGATATCGGTAGCGCCATCGCCAAAGCCTTCGACGAAGAAGGCTATATTGTAATAGGTACTTACTTCAAAGGTACTTCCGAAATAGAAAAGTTAGGCGAGGAACTAAAGAATCCGACTTTCTTCTATAAATACGATATGACAGATCCTAGTTTTGTAGAGGACTTCGCGCATCAGTTGAAAAATCTTGATTTCTCTTACGAGGTCTTGATAAACAACGCGGGCGCAGCTTTGGTCGAGGAACTACGCGATCTTACTATAGATAAGTGGGATTATTTGTGGAACTTAAACGTTACTTCCACTCTCTTCCTATCTAAGGCGGTCACTCCACTCTTCCTTAAAGAAGGCAAAGGACACATCATAAACATTTCATCTGTTTGGGGAACGCGCGGCGCTAGCATGGAGGTTGCTTATTCCACGACAAAGGG